>CALLII010000015.1 GCA_938009745.1 uncultured Flavobacteriales bacterium | reverse complement strand
TAAATCATCTTCTCCAAGATATTTTTTTATTTGGTTATAATCTTTGCACTTCATTATTTCTTTGAAATAAATACGGATTATGGGTTCAATTTGCTCTATATTTCTGAATGAATCCTCTTCGATAAAAAATAGAATTTTATTACTATTATTGGGAACAGAGATTGATTGAATGCTATTATCCTTATCAAAAAACAGTTTAGAACTAACCAAAGGAGCTGCTAATTTATTAGTATCTGAATAGTCGTATATAAAAACAAAAATTTCATCATTTTTAGTTGACAATCGACTCATATCCTCACTTAAGTCGATAGCAGTTATTGTGAGTGAACCAGGCTTTTTACTTTCAATATACTCTTCAAAACCAATAATTTCATTTCTTATATCTTCTCTCCATTCTAGTCCGAAAACACTATCTAAATAATTAAAAACTTCATAATTATACTCTTTTCGGTTTTCAAATTGAAAACTAATACAACCAGGATATACGAGTGTAAGATTATATTTATCTTCGAAATCCTTATCAAAAGGACTTCTTGGAGTTCCAGCTATTCCTCCTGGAAAAACAAGTTTAATAGTGTTGCTTCTAATGTCGGCTTTAGCGTTTAGTTTATTGTATCCTAAATTATCAAAGGTGAAAATTAAACTAGTATCAAATTTAAGGCTTACTGAAATTGTTGGTGTATTTTTTTTGATTCTAATTGTTGAATCGAATTTTGCATAACCAGAAAGTTCAACAGATAAATGATATTTACTTTCTTGTAGATTGTTGAATTCAAACTCACCATTAAAATTAGTTTGAGTTAAAAAAGTATCTTTTTTCGATTGTAAACTGACTTTAACGAAAGGGACAGGTTCTTTATTCTCAGCTGCATGAACGACTCCTGCAAAGTTAAGTCCTTGAGTCATTCCACTAAAAGAAAATAAAACAGAACTAATAACAAAATAAAATAGATTTCTCATAATCATAAAGTTAAGAATAAATCTAAACTTTTAAATCCTAGAAGGTTCTACCCATTTAAATTGATGCGAACTTTCTGGTAATTTCATTCTTTCGGCTATTCGCAACATACGACTTGGTAATTTCATTAAGTAGTCTCTTGCTTTTTCTGCTTCATCAGTAAGGTTAGTGATTTTATCAATCTCCCATCTTTTAATAAGCTTATCCAAAATATCTACATAATCGGTAGCTGTGTAAACACCAATTCTTTGTGCCGTGTTAGAAAACTCTTCGAAAGCACTACTAATTACTCCACCAGATTCCCTTAAAAAATGAGCAGGCATGGTAATTTTCTTTTTCATCATATCTGTAAACGCTAACATCATTTGACTTGGATCTACAGCAAAAATTCGCTCTACAAATTCAGCATAAGCTGTGTGGTGACGCATTTCGTCTCCAGCTACCATTTTACACATTTTTGCAAGGTTTTTATTCCCTTGTTTTTTAGCAATTTCTGCTACACGATTGTGCGAAACATAAGTTGCAAGTTCTTGAAAACTAGTATAAATAAAGTTTTTGTAAGGGTCGCGATCTGTTCCAATATCAAAACCATCTGCAATTAAATGTTGCGTAGTTTTTTCTACTTCTTTCATGTTTACCTTTCCAGATAAATACAAATACTTGTTCAGCAAATCACCATGTCTATTTTCTTCAGAAGTCCATTGAGCCACCCAAGTTGCCCATCCATTTCCTTCTACTTGGTCCACACCTTCCACATCCATTAACCAACTTTCGTAAGTTGGTAATGCTTCTTCGGTAATCATATCACCTACCAAAACTACCCAAAAATCATAAGGCATATCTTTAGCTAATTCTTGAATTTCAGTAATTTGATCCAAAAAATTATCGTCTCTAGCATCTGGCAAAAAATCTTGTGGTTGCCAAATTGTATCGATTGGGATAAGGAATTTTTGTATAAGAGAATCCACATCTTTTTCAAGGTGTTTCATTACTTCTAGACGAACATTTTTTTGTGACATTTAGCGGTTTTTCTAATTACTATACAAGAATAAGGATTTTAAAAAGAGAAATTGCCAAAAGAGAAATTTTTCTAGAAAAATGCTCTTATTTCTACCGTACCAGCATGGATAGTATTAAGATTTTCTGGCTTTCTTCCGATATAGCTCAAAGATAAATCTAGATTCTTCGCAACTCGTTTGTTTAATAGAACTTCCCAAGTAAAGTTGTTTCCGTTTTTTAAACCTTCAAGCATTTCGTATTCAAGAGATGAATTAGCCTCTCCTATAAAACCAATAGCAACAAAACTAAACGAAGTAGAAATGTTTAATTCGTTTACTACCGTATATTTTAAACTCGTTCCTAGTGTGCTTAATGAAGCAAATTCTCCTTCGAGAGTGTTTTCTTTTTCCTCGTACGAATACAGAAAATCTAGATTAAAATTACTCCCTTTTTGGAAGGTAATTGTTGGTGATGTTTTCCAAGTATTTAGCCTAAAATTTCGACTTGCCAAGAAATCAGATTCAAGAGATTTTTGAGTTTGTTCGTTTTCCCATTTCACTAATATTTTCTTAAACTGATAACGTAAATTTACGCCATATAAAAGAGTTTCTCTTGAGTCAAAACCATTGGATAACAGGGTTTTATTACTGGTGTTTTGAAACAATAGTTCAGCTCCGTATTTATAACCAGTTCTGTTGTAAAAAAGGGAAGAACGTAACTGTTTACTTAGTGAAACTAAGTTGGTATCGTTTAAATTTGTAACGAAAGGATTTAGGCTGGATGCCAAACTTTCTTGAGTTGTTTTTCTATCAATTCGGAATGCAGAAACAGAAGAAACCTTTGAAATAATTTTTGATAATTTATTGGTTTTGTCTTTCAATAATACCCTTGGTGAAATTGTAATCGACTGGCTGAATTGATTAGAAAAAGTACGAATATAGTCGTTACTCTGGGTAAATACTCGAATGTAATTTGCTTGATCTAGGAAAGCAGCAATTTCAAATTCGTTTATCTCTTTTGAGCCATTATCGTTATAATCTATCCAAGTAAAAACTCCTTGTCCTGGATTAACTTCTAGGTATAAAAATTCACGCTTTTGTTCCAATCCAGAACCAACACTATAAAATGTATTTAGGTTCACTAACTGTTTCCACAATGAAGTAGAAAAATTCGTTTGATTAAGAAAGGTGTTTTCAGGGACTAATCCCGAATTTGTATCAGTTGGCACTAATTGTCGGTAAGCAATATTTCCTTTTAGCTGAGTTTTTTTGTTGGTTGTAAACAGTTTGTAATCCAATCCAGCTTCGTGCGAATAAGCAGCTTGCTTTAAATCGGAATTTTGAGTTGTTTTTTCATCTCTATACCCATAGTAAACTGAATAAAACTGTGAGGTTTCAGTTTCTTTTTTAAGATAAACTCTCCCATCATAAAACGAATAACTACTCCCCAAAAGAGTGTCTGACTGAGAAAAAGTATTACTTTCTACTTCATCTCTATAACCCAAAGTAAAACCACCAAGAGGATATTCCACAATAGATTTATGTCTATAAAAATCAGTAGAAATATCTGCTTTAGAGCTTAAATAACTTCCTTGGTAATCGAGTTTCAATTTTTTTATCTGAACCTGTGCAAATAAATTATTTTTTATTCCTCTAAAATCTTCTCCTAAATCTAGTACATCCAGATTATACTTTATAGTTCCTAAACTGTCTTTTTCCAAACCTAAATTTACGTTTCCAAGAAAAAGAGGAGTAGTAATTTCTTGATTTCCTAAGTTCCAATTTCTGTTAAATTCAATGGCTCTAAATTTTTCTACAGGGGAAAAATTAATGCTAGTAAAATCGACAAAACCACCCGAAGTTAAAGTAGCCCCATTTTTTGAGGAGGATAATTTTTTTCTGTGTTGTATTTCAACTTTAGAACCCAAACCGTAATTTACATCATTTCCATCTGCCGAAAAAGTATTTATGTCTTCGTTAGAGAACGCAACATCAGTTTTTATTGTTAAGTTTTTGTTTGGTTGATAGGAATTTTCTAGCGTTAGCAATTGTTTTCTTTTAGGAGTAATAAGCAAAACAACCGGCTCGTATCGTCCATTTTGAATAACATTCCCACCAACAGTATCTGGCTTTACCCATCTGTATACTTTGCCAAAAGGCGAAAATCCATCTTGAATATAATTCCCGTTTCCTTGTCCTAAATCACTAAACTGAACCCTAAATAAGTTAGTATCTGTATCAGTAGAAAACTCAAATATAGAATAGCCCAAGGAGTCTTTTTTAATGTAAGAAACTACATTTTCTTCTTCACCCACTCTATTTTCGTTAGGGATAACAGCTTCCGAAATATTGTTTCCAACTGATGCCATTAAAGCCTTTTCGGGATCTTGTAAATCCTGAAATAAGGGTTGATTTTTATGATCTTGTTCGCTATAAAACCTAATAAATGAAGTAGATTTTTTTGTTTGGAACTCAACCTCCGAATGAAGTAATGATCGTAGGTAGTTCCTATCAGAATATTGAAACTGAACCTCAATTCTTTTATTTTTTGTGATTAAAAACTTAGGGGTAAAGATTATTTCGGCTGTATTGTAATCAATCACATAATCATTTTCTGCTCCACGAGTTAATAAAATACCATCAACAAAAACTTGTTCGGTTCCAGATAAAATCAGAACGAACAATTCATTGTCAGCTCCTGTTAATTTATAAGGTCCTTGGTTACCTTCCACTCCCTGAAAAAACTGAGTTCTATACTTTCCTCTTGAAACAGCAACACCAGCATTTACCTTAATTTTATTGCTGTCTTTTATTATAAATTCATTCGAATACGATAATCCCATTGACTTTTTACGGTATCGCAAATAGTGTGAATCAAAGTTTTCTATAGCATAATCACCCGCTACAAGCGTCCAATTATTTTCGGATAACTGAATAAATACATTGTCAAAATCTTGTAATTGTTGTGTGTTTCCATCAGGTTGAATCGGAATATTATCATCAGTAACCGAAGCTAAAATGGATATTCCACCACCAATTTTTCCAGAAAGCTGCAGGTTAAAGTTGGAGTTTACTCCAAGATCTTGTGCATTTCCAACAGTTAATCCTCTCGAAATACTTCCTGATTTATTTAGGTTGTCCAATCCAAAAATATCTACTTCTTTATTGGTATTTCCATTGCTTCTAAAAGGATTAGAAAAATCCACAACAGGCTGAATTAAGGATGTATCTTTTTTAGAATAACTTGCAGAAAAATCAATAGGAAACAAAGTGTAACTAACTTTTAGTGAAACAGGTAGGCTTCCTTTCCAGTATAGAGTTGAGCTAGTAAAATCTAATTCATATAATGAATCAGAAACGAGCTTTTCTTGGCTGTAAATTTCAAATGAACTTGGTAAAATAGAGAAAGTATCTAAACGAATTGAGTTGGAATCGAGCGTGATGGTTTTTGTCACTTTTTGTCCCCAAGAACAAAGAGTAAATATCAAAAGCGCCACAACCAAACAATATTTTGTAAAAAACTTCACTGTCAAACTTACGATTTAACCCAAGAATTGTTGTTTTCGAGCCCCTTTATTTAGATAATTTTAATACAAATTCATCTTAGCTATTCCAAAACATAATTTAACCATAGTTTAAAACAACAATTATAAACAAACAACTTTCAATAACACGTAAAATAAAACAGTCGGTAAACACGTAACTTTAAGTAAGTTTGTAGTTATACGATTAACCAAAAAATCACACATGAGAATTATCACTTTTATATTAATGATGTTTATTGTAAGCCAGTCTTTTACACAAAAAGTAACGCCTTATAAACTCGAAACAACTTACTGGGACAAACAAAAAAAGGTAGTAAGAAGTACAGGTTATATAAACAACAACCAATTCATGAGTTACTATGGTGTAAAAGAAGGAGAATGGAAATTTTACCATGAAAATGGAAATCTCCAGGAAATATCGTACTTCAACAGAGGAGTTTACGTAAATAAATCGGAGCAATATTATCCTTCAGGAAAAATTATGATTAAGAGTTTTTTCTATTTAGGAGAAAAGGATAGTTCGTACACGTATTTTTTCGAGAATGGAAGAATTGCTGAACAAGGGATGTATAACAAAGGAGCTAAATCGGGTAAATGGGAAGAATGGTATATAGACAGTACACTGAGAAAAGTTTCTGTGTATGATTCATCAGGAATGGAGAGAGTAGGGAGCTTTTGGGATAACGACAGAAAACAAACGATTGTGAATGGCTCAGGAACCATTAAAAGTTACTTTGCTAGTGGTAAGTTAAAGGAGTCGTTTTCATACAAAGACAGCTTGCTTCATGGTGAATATGAAATCAGAAAAGCAAGTCAAAAAACATTGGCTAAAGGGCAGTATTTAAATGGCAAAAAGCAAGGGAAATGGACGGACTATTTTCTTTATTACGACCAAGTAAAATCTGAAAAAACGTTTGATCAAGACAGTTTAACAGGAGAATACATTTCTTATTTTGAAAATGGAAAAACCAAAATAACAGGTTCTTTTATCGATAATAAAAAAGATGGTGACTGGAAATGGTTTGATAAAAATGGAGGAAAAGACATGGAGGGAAGTTTTTTGAAAGACAAACAAAATGGCGCTTGGGTATTTTATTATCCTTCAGGTAAAGTAAAATCTAAAGGAAGTTTTATAGCGGATGAAAAAACTGGACTTTGGAATTACTACTACAAAAACGGAAGAGAATTTAGAGAAGGTACTTATGCCAATGATCTTAAAAACGGGGAGTGGAAGGTATGGTTTGAGAATAAAAAGTTATCGCACAAAGGGAATTTTAAAAACGGAAAAGAAGATGGTTTTTGGGAATCATGGTATGAAGATGGAAATAAAAAAGACGAAGGAAACTATAAAAACGGGAATTTTGAAGGAGACTGGAAAGGTTGGTATCCTAACAAAGCCAAGAGATATGAAGGTTCTTGGAGCAATAATTTTAAAACAGGAAAGTGGACTTACTGGCACTCGAATGGAATACTGAAAGAGGAAGGAAAGTATAAGGTAATTACCGAAAAGAGAAAGAAACTAAAAATAGACGAAGAGATAACCAAAAGTGTAAAACACGGGAAGTGGTTGTTTTATAGCTCAAATGATGGTTCTATTATCAGTAAAGAACAATACAAAAGCGGAAAGAGACATGGGAAGTGGACTTATTATTTTCCTGGAGGAGAATTAGTTTCTAGCGAAATGAAATATAGAAATGGATTATTAAACGGAGCTTTTAAATCTTATGACAGAAGCGGTAACTTGACTAGTATTGTTCGCTACAAGAAGAATGTAAAACACGGAACAACTGAGTTTTACGATCAAAATGGAACTGTTATTAAAGAAGTGAAATATAAACACGGGAGTAGAATTACAAATGGACCAGCTGTAAACTCACCAGGTTAATAGATGCTATCCTCATAGATTAGCAAGGCGCAAAGAACAAAATTTAGTATACTTGTGTAACATTAAATTTTATCGCCATGCCAATTAGAATCGTTAAGGACAAAAACAAACAACCAAGTAACAATAACCCAAGTAGACCAACTAATACTGGTGGCGGAGGAGGACTTGGTAATTTAGTAGCTTTTGCCCCATTGCTAATAGGAGTTTTTAAGAAAAAACCGAAATTGCTTATCATTGTTGCTATTATTGGAGCTGTCTTATATTTTTCTGGAGGATTAGATGGGTTTTTAGGAGGGGGAGACACACAAAATGAAGTTATTGTTGCTCCAGAAATGAACTCTAATGACGGATATTCAACAGGAAGTACTTATGACGAAGAGAAATATGTGAATACGGAAATATTTGCATCACTAGCCGACAATAAAAAAAACCCAATGCCTAATAAAGTTTCTTTATTAGAATACGCTCCAAAAAGATTGAATCAAGGGAGCCAAGGTTCTTGTGTAGGCTGGGCAAGTTCCTATGCTGCACGAACTATTTTGGAAGCTAGAGCAACAGGAAAACCGGCTAACTCAATAGCATTTTCACCTTCATTTTTGTACAATCAAATTGCTTTACCAAATTGTCAAGGAACTTACATTAGTGAAGCAATGAAATCGCTTCAAGGAGTGGGTGATTTACCTTTTTCTCAATTTAAATATAACGAAAGAAGTTGTTCAGAGAAACCAGATACTTATGAAAAAACAGAAGCTTCTCGTTATAAAATAAAAGGATATAATCGTTTAACTTATAATGGAAACAAGCATAAAACTGATGTGCTTGCTATTAGGCAAAACCTTGC
>CALLII010000014.1 GCA_938009745.1 uncultured Flavobacteriales bacterium | reverse complement strand
GCAGAAAGATGGCATTAACAAAGCACACTATTTTGAAATGGACTTGAATTATGTAGTCCGAGGAGATTTAGTTGTTGAAGCTCCATATCAAAAGTATTTTGAGGAAAAATAAAGGTTTATTGTTTGTAACGAACTCCTCGTTCGTAATAACCAATTCCTCTGTTAAATTGTTCAAACTCTAATTTGTAGGATAGGGTTTGATCCTTAATTTCATCTACAGGAAACTTCCAGCCGTAATCAGGGTTTTCAGCAATTAATTTCATGTAATGATCTGGAATGTGATAATTTACCTCCCATTCTCCTATTATTAAATCGTCTTTAAAACTTCCTTTTTCTAGTAGCTTACCTTTCTCATCAAAACGGATAAAATCTCCATTGAGCATACCGTTTTCGTAGTTATATTCCATTAACAACTTTTTGGTATTGTAATACACAACTTGCTTTCCTTCTGGGAGTCCATAAGAATAATTCCTTTTAGCCATTATATTCCCAGACGGATAATAAGAAATCCATTCACCATGTTTTTTCTCGTGAACAAAAGTTCCTACTTGTTTCTTTTTTCCATTTGTATAAAAAGAATAATAACTACCGTTTGCTACTCCGTGATCAAATTCGATTTTGGCAATTACATTGTTTAGCGAATCCTTGTACTCTATAATTCCATTTAATTGTGGTGAAATTGTAAATCTATGTGGGTACTGAATATTAGCTTTATTGAAATTTGAAATCTTTAACTGATGTAACTTCCAATAACAATCGTATTCATTTCTGTGGAGTCCTTTATTGATGTCGTTATTTTTATATTCTTTAAAATCTTGATGAATTTGTGTGTTAGACTCATAGATAATTTTACTTTCGTACATTCCATTTTCCAGTATTTTATCCCAATTATCGTAAAAATTATAGGAATATCTAATAACAGAATAAAGCGTTAATACCCTTCTTAGTTCTGGACCATAAAACCAATACTGATTATCATCAATAAGTAATCCAACCCCTAAAATATAAGGTTTATAACAATGAGTGGAATAATCATAATAGATGGCTTCTTTTACCCTAATATATCTTATTTTATGGAAGTTACTATCAATTTTTTTTGCCAAATATTTTTGAGTTTTTGAATCTAGCTCCTTGTTAGGCTCATAAATAGTTAATTCACCTCTATTGAGTGATGCTCTAACTATTGACAAAAAACTATCGTCTTTCTCAAAAGCAGTGTCTTCAAGATTAAAACATCCTGTGTCATTTCTTTTCTTTTGGATTTTAAAAGAACCTTTTTCAAAAGGAAAATTCTTTTCTTCTTTGATATCTATTTGTTTGATACAATACTTATAATTGGCAGTTTTGTTACTAAATAAATTGCAATATGGATTCAAAAAATAAGAGTAATCCTTAAATAGTTTCTTTTGGGAAGAATTAAATTTAAAATTATATTTACTATACTGCATTTCATTTAGCTCCTCATATTTCATATAAATCATACAATTTAATACTGGAAAATCTGAAGCTATTTTAACTCCATCAATAACAGAAAATGAAAATTGAAAATCGTTAGAATTTTGTGCAGAAAGTTGACTAACTATCAATATAACTGATAAAAAAAGTGTAAATTTCATAACCCAAAGATATTGAAATAATGACACAAAAACTCATTTTCGTTTACAATGCAAAATCAGATATTATTAACTCTACTTTTGATTTTGCGCATAAAATAATTAGTCCAAAGACCTACAATTGTAATTTATGCAAACTAACTCATGGTGCTTTTAGCGAAAAAAAAGAATGGACAGAGTTTAAAGTTAACTCAAAAGTAGAATTAGAGTTTTTTCATATTGATGAGTTTGAAGAACTATACCCTAAAGAAAAATATCCTGCTGTTTTTGAAGTAACACACAACAATATTGAAGTAGTTGTTTCTCCTGAAGAACTGAACAAAACTAAATCCACTTTAGAGCTTATTAGTGTCATAAAAAATAAGCTAGTGAGTATAAATACTATTTAAACTAATGAATATGAATACAAATCTTAAAATCAGCTTAATAGCTACATTATCAGCAATATTTCTATTTAGTTTTTCAAATAAAGTAAACATTATAGATGATTCTGAGAGCTATTTCCCCCTCACAATAAAAGAAAAGAAAATAAGGTGGTTTAACACTCAATATATTGAAAGAAATATTGGTGAAAAAAAATTCAATAATAAGACCTATCAGATTTTTGAGCAAGAATGGAAAAATGGACAGAAGGATTTGTTGTATTTAAGAGAAGAAAACGGAGTGATATATCAATACCAAAAGGAAGAAGATACTCACGAATACGTTAGATTTGACCACAGTTTTAAGAAAAAAGCAACATGGGGACCTTCCATTAATCGTAAACTCAACAAAATATTAAGTTTTAATGGAACTCTAGTAACACCTTACGGTAAGTTTACCGATTTAATGGTAATTGAAGCCAACTTCGACAATGGGACTTTCAAATTTTATTACCAAAAAGGAATAGGTTACATTGGTGCTACCACCAAAAAAGATGGGCTAATCTCCTACATAAGAGAATAATTACTTTTTAGTAAAAGTATACCCTACACCTATTCTAAACCATCTACCTGGCATTATTACCAAGTTTGTTTCTTTGTATTTCTGATCCAATAAATTAGATATTTCTCCATACACTAGCAACTTTCCATTATCGAATGCTAATTTGGTATCAACTATTGAATAGTCATCCAAATTAACTCTATCCGAATAACGGTAGTTAAATGAAAGTGAAACTTTTTCAGCATAACAAAATGATAATCCTGAAGTAAATTGATTTTTTAAATTCTCTAAAGCATACAAAGAAAGTAATCCGTTATCTACTGTTGACTCTTGATCTAAATAGGTGTAACCAAAATTTAAGTTAATTGCCAAAGGAGGTCCAATTGGAATTAAAGACGATATTTTAACTTGTCCATCAACATCTATTCCATTAGTATTTAGCTTTATTAAGTTATTTGGTTGCCAAGGAGAAGTTGCATCTGGGCGAGTCCAATCGATTACGTTATTTCCCTCACGAACAAAATAACTTGCTTGTAACGTAATGTTTTTAGTATAATACCTTGCTCCAGCCTCATAAGAAAGTGCCACTTCTGGATTAAGATTTGGGTTACCAATATTTGTTCTTCCTATATAATACAAATCAGTATATGTAGGAATTCGGTAGGTATAACCTGCATTTCCAAATAGATTAATGTCATTAGTAACTTGGTAATTTAAATCAATTCCTGGAAGAACTACACCATCAAAATCAGAAAAATAACTAGCTTGTAATCCTGGAGTTACCGTGAATTTGTTTTTTAGTAAACTAAACTTATGTTCCAAAAAAGCTGTTTGAATCTTTCTTTCTCTATTTCCTAAGTTATTACTCTGGATCCAAACCTGACTAATGTCAATACCAAAGCCTGTTTGACCAAGCTTATTGTTATTTTTCATATTAAAATTAACCCCTCCTGTATTGTTAATGTGCATGTTTCTAAATACTTCAGGCTGAAATCTTAGAAACACATACTCATCTTGATTCCTTCTCCAATAAGCACTTACGTTATATTGTGTTTTGTACGATTTATAAAAAGATAGCTTAGCCGAAGCCACTGAAGTTTGAATCTCTTCGTATTGATCTCTAAAATCTGGAGACGAATAAAATCCATTTGCTCCGAATTTACGCTCGGTAAAACCACCCATTACAACTAGTTTTCTTTTCCAAAGATCTTCAGGATCCTTCCTTTTATTTATTGATCTTTTATTAAGATTAATCTCCGAACTCATAAAAACATTGGTAATGTTATAATCTGTGTTAAACTGATATCCTGTAGAAGCACTATTATTTATTGAAATAAGATTTTTTGAATTTTTCCCCTGAAACCCGGTAACAACAGTAAAATCAGATAAGTTGAAATCACCTCCAACAGCTCTAATAGAAACAAAAGTATCGTCAGGGTTTTTGGTAATGATATTAATAACACCAGCTAAGGCATTTTGTCCATAAACTCTTGCTCCTGCTCCTTTAATAACCTCTATCCTCTCCACAGCAGAAATATCTACCGGAATATTTAGTGAATGATGTCCCGTTTGGGGATCACTCATTCTTACACCATTAAGCAAAACCAATACCTGGTCAAATGTACTTCCTCTTATACCTACATCTGCTTGTACTCCATTCGGTCCTCTTTGGCGAATATCAATTCCTGCATATTGTACTAATATTTCATTAATACTTATTGCAGGAGTATTTTTCATTTCCTCTGCACTAATTATCAGTACAGATTTCCCTTCTTTTGGGTAAGAAGTATAAATCCTGTCTGAAGCAACAGAGAACTCCTCTAAAACTTGAATTGGTATTCTATTTATTAATGGCATTATATTAGGATCAGTACTTTGATTAGTGCCAGGTTTTATAGTGTCCTGAGCTAAAGAAAAGCTAGAAATAGTAAGTATAGAAATTATAAATAGTAAATTTTTCATAGGTGTCGTTTGAGAGCACAATGATAAGAATAATATAAAAATTAGATGTTGCCAAACACAAAAAATGCCAGATGATTATTCAATCATCTGGCATATATTAAATTAACTAAACTTTATTATTCTGCTAACAAATCTTGCTGTTCAGATTCTAATAAATTGTCCTCATCTTTCCAATCCGATTTATCGTAGATGTTTCTTTTCATGCGGTACAATAGGTAGTACATAATTGGTACTAATACCAAAGTAAGGAAAGTTGCAAACGTCAATCCATAAATAATAGTCTGGCTCAATGGACCAAAGAACATTGCGTTATCTCCTCCAAAATAGATGTTAGGATCGTATTTGGATAGCAATCCAATAAAATCGATATTAAGCCCAATTGCCATTGGCAGTAAACCAAGTACTGTAGTAATTGCTGTAAGCAATACGGGACGTAATCTTGTTTTCCCTCCTTCTATGATAGATTGTAGCACCAACTTATTGGGCAACCATTCATCTTCGCCTAATCCTAGTTCTTCTTTTTTACGATCACGTATCAAATTGGTATAATCCAGTAATACAATGGCATTATTTACAACAACTCCTGCCAAGGAAATTATTCCAATCATTGTCATAATGATAACAAAATCACTACCTGAAATTAATAATCCCAAGAATACCCCAATCAAACTCAACAATACTGCCGATAGAATAATGATAGGTGCAGAGAAAGAGTTGAACTGCATAACGATTATAAAGAAAATCAAAAACAAAGCAAACATTAAGGCACCTCCCAAAAAGCTCATTTCTTCGGCTTGTTGCTCTTGTCCTCCAGTAAATTTGAATTCGTATCCATCAGCTGTAAATGCTTTTCCTTCGTCACTTTTTTTCCATTTTTCCAGATTCTTTTTAAGAATTGCTACTACTTCATTTCCATTAGCTTCCGAAGTCACATCAGAAAATATAGTTACCACTTGGTCCAAGTCTTTTCTAATTACAGAACCGTAAGTAGAACGTTCTTTTGTGTTTTTAATCACTGAACGGATTGGAATATTTAACAGTACTCCTTTATTGTTTCTAAAAGCGATTTTTTGATCCAATATTTCATCAATATTATTTCTTTTCGCTTCATTCAACCTGATGTTAATGTCATAGGTTTCGTCCTCTTTTTTGAACGTAGAAATATCACTACCAAAAATTGCCGTACGAATGGTAGAACCAATTTGCTGGGTAGAAAGCCCAAAACGAATTGCTTTGTTTCTGTCTACTTCCAACAATAATTCTGGTTTCCCAGTTTCTACATCTAGTCTCAACTTTTCTATTCCTCTTACGTTTCCATCCGTTAAAGTTCTTAGTATTTTTTGAGACTTTGCAATCGTTTGGTCGTAATCTCCAGGACCCCAAACTTCAATGTTAATTGGTGGATCTTGTGGTGGACCATTTTGATTTTTTGTAATGACGATACTCACATCAGCTGTGAATTTCCCTTTTAATGCTTCTCGTAACTCGTCCAATACTTTTTGTGAACTTAATAACTCTCCTGTTTTTGGATGGAATCTGTGTTCAAAATCGGCAAACTGAACTGCAACTCTGGCTTTGTGTGGGGTACTTCCACCTCCCATTTGTCCTGCTGCAGGATCAGAAGTTCCTTCTCCTACTTGCGCCAAAATAGAAGAGATAAAAGGTTTTTCTACTTCAACACTCACACCCGAAGAATCTTCTTCTGCCAAGTAATTACAATCTTTATATTTTTGATAAACTGTAGAATCAATTATTGCTTCTACATCCTTAGTAATTCTATCTGTTACTTTAATGTCCGTTCCAATTGGAGTTTCTATGTATACATTGGCATACAAAGGCTCATTCTCTGGAAAGAACAATACTTTTGGCGGAATTACCACTGTTAAGAAGATAGAAAGGAATAATAACAAAATGGTTCCAACCAAAATAATTCTTGGAGAATTCATACATTTTTTTAGAAATCCTTCATACCAATTTTCCATTTTTGGAAGCGCATTTTCTTGGAATTTTTTGGTTCCTGGAGTGAATAAATACATATTCATAAACGTTAGAATACCTCCAACAATTAGTAAATTACCTATTACAATAACTCCAGCAATTGCTAGTAGTAATCCTAGTCCAATAGCAATAATGGCAAATAGCATCAACCTTTTTTTGTTAGGTGCTTTTTGTTCTATGCTCATCCATACTGCGGCAAATACAGGGTTTATTACCAAAGCAATAAACAAAGAAGATCCCAAAACAATCATTAAAGTAAGAGGTAAATATTTCATGAACTCACCAATAAGTCCTGGCCAAATTGCCAATGGAACAAAAGCCGCAAGCGTAGTTGCAGTAGAAGCAATAATTGGAAGTGCGACCTCACCTACTCCATATTTTGCTGCGTTAATACTGCTATATCCTTCATCCATCAATCGATAAACGTTTTCTACCACCACAATTCCATTATCTACTAGCATTCCTAAAGCAAGTACCAAAGAGAATAATACCATTGTGTTAAGCGTAATTCCCATTGCATCTAATATCATGAATGACATAAACATAGAAAGTGGAATTGCAACCCCAACAAATAAGGCGTTTTTTAATCCTAAAAAGAATAATAATACCAGAACTACTAAAATAATTCCTAATATAATCGAGTTCTCCAAGTTACTTACCATTCCTTTGGTAGCAGAAGATTGGTCGTTTGTAATACTTACTTCCAAACCTTCTGGAAGTCCTTTTCTGGCATTTACTATCTCTTTAATTTTTGCTGCTGCAGCAATTAAATTTTCTCCCGATCTTTTCTTAATATCTAGGATTACAACAGGCTCCTGAAATTGCCTAGCGTACGAAGTCATATCTGCATCTCCAAAAGTTACATCTGCAATCTCGTGCATGTATATTTCGTTAGCTCCACCTTCACTTTTTACAATGATGTTTTTTATTTCTTCAACATCCTTGAATTCACCTTCAATTCTTACCGAACGATTTTTACCACCCAATAAAATTTCTCCACCAGGCATTGTCACGTTCTCGCTTCTAATAGAGTTTTGAACGTCTTGAAACGAAACTTGCATAGCTTCAGCTTCATATTTTTTCAATTCAATCTTTATCTTCTTTTCTTGAATTCCTCTAATATCTACCGCATTAATTTCCGATAAAGCTTCAATTTGATCTTCAAGAATTTCCGCATATTTTTTTAAATCATCTGAAGTGTAATTTCCCGAAACATTTACATTCATCACTGGCATTTCAGACAAATCTACCTCACGTATTGTTGGTTCAAAATCCAATGCTGGAAACTCAGGTTTTGCTCGTGCATCCGCAATTGCATCCTGTACTTTTCTCCTTCCTTCAGAAAGAGGAACATCAAATTCGAATTCTATTTTCACAGAAGAATATCCATAAATAGAGGTGGATGAAATCTCTTTCACACCTTTTATCGAATTAAATTCTTTTTCGAAAGGAGCAGTTATTTTATCTTCCACAAACTCTGGAGAACCTCCAGGATAAGGAGTTCCAACATAAATCTCTGGTATAGTTAATTCTGGGAAACTTTCTTTTGGCATGTTTTGATACGCAGAAAGTCCTGCAACTAAAATCAAAAATGCTATCAAGAAAACAGTTTTTCTATTGTTTACCGATAAAGTTGTCAATCCAAACTGTTTCAGCTTACCTGACTTTTTTTCGTTAATGTCGTTCATAATATTTTGCTATAAAATCTTATTTCAATTCAGTTACTTTTTGCCCGTCTGCAATTCCGTTTGCACCTTTTGTAACAATTACATCTCCAGTTTTAACTTCAGATTCGGCACTTATTTGAGTATAATCTCCTTTTACATAGATTACCTCAACTTTTCTTTTTACTGCTTTACCATTTTCATATACATACGCATATTTGTTTCCTTCACTATCAGTTAACACACTAGACGAAGGAACAAGAATCGCATTTTGAGTAAAATCTTTTTCTACCGTAACCTCAGCAAGTAAGTTTGGTATAATAGATTTGTCTCTGTTACTTAATTCTACTTGAATTGGGAAAGTTCTGTTAGTAGGGTTAATGAATTTACCAATACTTGTAATCTTAGCATTTTCAATATGTTTATTTATTGATGGGAAATTTATCGACACCTTGTCTCCAGCTTTAATATCCTTGAGATAAGCTTCTGAAACCTCAGCTTTAACTACAATTTTATCAATGTTAACTAATCTAATAATTGGCATAGATGGAGAAGCCATTTCTCCTAGTTTAGTAAAAATCTTATCTACATACCCGCTAAATGGAGCAGTTACATTAGATTTAGATGCTTGAGTTCTTAAAGTAGATAATCTAGAATTTAATGACTCTACTTGATTTTTAGCCTGTACAAAACTAGCCTCTGTTCCAATTCCTTGGTCTTTTAAGTTTTGTTGCTTTTGTAACATGTATTGAGCCAATTCAAGAGATTTCTCTACTTCCTTTACATTCTGTCTTAATATCTCAGAATCCAATACAGCTATAGTTTTTCCTCTAGAAACGTATTGTCCCTCTTTTACATAAATAGCTTTTATTACTCCTTGAGCTTCTGGCCCAAGCATAATAGTTTTGTCAGCATCTACAGTTCCTTGGAATGTAACATCTTCTGAAATAGAATTACTTCTTACTGAATCCAATTCAACAAAAGGATAATTCTTTTCTGTTGTGTCTAATGCTTCTATTTTAACCTCAAGCATAGAAACACTGTCTTCTAACATAGAGATTATTTGTTCAAATTTAGCTTGTTCAGCCCTTAGTTTACTTATTGGTGTTTCTTCCTCAGCTGGTTTACATGAGAATGCTAATAATGAAATTCCAATTACTGATAGTATGATATATTTTACCTTCATTTCTTTTTGGTTTATTTGGCTAAAGTTTAACTTATAGTTTGTTTGTTATTTTATCTAATTCAATTTTTGCATTTATCAATCCATACATTGCCTGTATATATTGAGTCTCTGCACTTAGGTATTGGGTTTGTATTTGTGACAAATCCAAAGATGAAATAAGTCCTTCTTTAAATTTGATTTGATAATTGCTGTAGATTTTTTTAGATATCGTTACAGCTTCTTTACTAGTTGTGTAATTATCAAAAGCATTGTCGTAATTGAACTTTGCTGATTGTGTTTGTACAGTTATTCCATCATTAAATTGAGCAATAGAATTTTCGTTTTGCATCACAGAAATTTGTGCTTGTGCAACTTGAGCTCTATTACTACCACCCGTAAAAATTGGAACCGAAAGGTTTAATCCCCAAATAGTAGTTGGGAACCAAGGTTGGCTTCCATCCAATAAATTAAAATCATTTCTTAGTGCTTGCTGTTGGTGATTAAAAAACGCACTTAAAGTCGGTAGATATTGTGACTGCTCGTATCTCACATTTAATCTACTTAATTCCAATTGCTTATTCAATAACATAAAATCAATGTTTTGATTAATGTCAGACTCTATTGCACT
Source organism: uncultured Flavobacteriales bacterium (assembly GCA_938009745.1). Classification (GTDB taxonomy): domain Bacteria; phylum Bacteroidota; class Bacteroidia; order Flavobacteriales_D; family CAJJDF01; genus CAJJDF01. Next base: position 4,730 of record CALLII010000014.1, on the reverse strand, counting down.
TACTTCTGAGCTTAACGAAGAAACTACCGATTCAAATTCAGAGGTTAACGTAATATCTTGACTCAAATCATATCCCATTTGAAGCTTCAATACGCTCTTAGCATTTTGTAATTGTCTCTCTGCATTTTTAAGTGCATTATTTGAGTTAAGAACATTCAAGCTTAACTGAATTACATTATCTTCTTCTATTAACCCTTCTTTATAAAATGCTTGAGTCTCTTTATATATTCTTTCGGATGTCGCGCTAATTTCTTGTAAGGACTTAACTGTTTTATCAGCAATCAAAACTCCGTAATAAGCTTTCATTACCATTTCTTTGGTTTCAATAATACTCTTATCTTTTTGATATTCGCTTACAGCTTTATAAGTTTTAGAAGTTTGTAGCCCTACTATGTAGCTTCCACTAAATAGTAGCTGATTTACCGATAAAGCTCCTGTAGCATTAAACTCTGTTCCAAATTGTAGCTCAACTAATTCATCTGGACTAGCAAGTGGGTTAAAAGCAATTGCTGGTGCAACTGTTATAGGAATATCAATAAAGTTTTGAAACTGACCAGAAGCACTTACTTGAGGCAATCCAATAGCAGTAGTTTCTTTTACTTTTTGAGAAGCACTTTCCATACCCAATAGTGCATTTTTAATGTTAGCATTATTATTAATCGAATAGTCAATTGCTTCGGTAATGGAAAAACTAGTTTGACCATAACTTAACGAAATTGTGCTCATCAAAATAACAAGCAATAAGTTGTTTTTTTTCATAGGTTATTCTTTTTCTTTTAAATATTTTAATCCTTCTATACTTACAATCCCTTTAAGGTGATACCTCATCATTTCGGAGTAAACTTCTGTAAATGTGTAGGTATTATTTGGAAATAAATCCTTGTCAAATAGCATATCTATTTTCTCTGAATATAGCTTAGCAACAATATCAGGATTTAGATTACTTCTGTACAATCCTTCTTTCAGCCCTCTCTCCAAGTTAGTTTTAATGCAATGGTAAACGTATCCTCTTTTGTGCTCTACAAAAATATCCCATGCTTTAGGATGGTATTTTTCCATATCATACATTACAGAAGAATTCAAGTCTTTTAGCTTCTCTATGATAATGGATGAAAACGCATAAGTTTCTTCAATTGCATTAGAAGAGACACAACAAGTTTCCTCCATCAGTACCTTTTCCATTTCAGTATCTAATTTCATTAGAGTAACTACAATGTCATCCTTGTCCTTGAAATGTTTGTAAAGTGTTTTTTTTGATATCCCAAGGTTTTTAGAAATATCATCCATAGTTACACTCTTAATTCCATACTTAAGAAATTGCTGTGTAATAGCTAATAAATATTTCTCTCTTGTTTTATCCATTAGCACAAAAGTAATACAATAAATTCAATTGGAAACGTTTTGCACAAAAAAAGTTTCCAAAGTTTACTTAGAGATATTTAAACTAAAAACCAATACTTTAACTCAATTTCTAATGGGAATAAATTAAAAATTCGCTCATAATTCTTAATAATAGTGAGAATAAGTATCTTTGATTTATGGTAGATTCAATTAAAAAATACGACAAAACAGGAAATCAGACTTTCGATTTCACTGTGTTAATTCCTTCATGGAATAACTTAGATATTTTGAAGAACTGCTTAATAAGTATCAAGAAGAACTCCTCACTTAACATACAACCAATTGTTATAGCTAACGAAGGAGTTGATGGAACTAAAGAATGGTTAGAATCGAAATCTGTTGACTTTGTTCATTCTACCGAGAACTTAGGAGTTTGCTATGCACTTAATATTGCTCGTTCACTTATTAAATCGGATTATGTAGTCTATCTTAATGATGACATGTATGTATTACCAAAATGGGATACCGTACTAATGGACGAGATAAAACAATCGCCAGATAATATGTTTATGTTCTCTGGTACCATGATAGAACCAAGAGATACTGGTAACCCTTGTGTAATTGTGAAAGATTACGGAAATGGCTTAGATAATTTTGAAGAAGAAAAGCTCCTTAGCGAATATGCTGAGTTAGAGAAAGAAGATTGGAGTGGTTCTACTTGGCCTCCCAATGTTGTGCATATAAACACTTGGGATTTAGTGGGAGGATTAAGCACTGAGTTTACTCCAGGAATGTATTCCGATCCTGATTTTTCTATGAAAATCTACAATTTAGGAATTCGAAATTTTAAAGGATTGGCTGATTCTCGAGTATACCACTTTGGATCTAAATCTACTAAGCGAGTAAAGAAAAACTTAGGCCGCAAAATGTTCATCCAAAAATGGGGAATGTCTTCTGGGTTCTTTACCTCTAAGTATTTAAAACAAGGAAGTAAGTATTCTGGAAATGTTTCTGATTATTCTCCTACTGGATTGGAGAGAGTTAAGAATTGGGTGAAGAGGGTTTTGAATTAGTACTATTTATGAAATTTAGCCATTTATTAATTTTCACATTCTGGATTAGCTCATGCCAGAATACAAATTCTGAATTAAGTTGTTTAGGTACCTCTGAAAAAGTTGAAATGATCCATGGACTAGAAATAAATTTATGTGTCTTTTTCAATGATATCGAACAAGCTAAAAAATACTCAGCAGAAACAGGAAAACCTATTTTAACCATTTATGGTTGTTGGGGATGTATGGGAGATCCAGACGAAATTTGGAGAAATATTATAGACGCAAAGGTTTATAATTTGATTCGAGACAATTACATAGTTAGTTATTTATATGTAGATGACAAAAAACCTTTAGTTAGTAAGGATAGTTATAAACTTGATTATAAAAACAAACCTATTAAAACTATAGGACACAGAAACTGGAATCGTCAAATAGTAAAATATGGTTATGGAAGTCAACCTTATTATACTATAACGAACTCCGAAGATGAAGATTTAGTGAAGCCAGTTGGCTATCTTCCTCCGTATAAAAGAAAACTATTTTTTGATTTTATAGAACAAGGAATTGAAGCTAACTAATCCTCCACAGCCTTCAAACTTAAATCTAAATTCTTAACAGAATGAGTTAAAGCTCCCATAGAAACGAAATCTACTCCACACTCAGCATAGTTTCTAACTGTTTCTTTTGTTATTCCTCCAGAGGCTTCGGTTTCGTATTTACCATCAATTAACTTAATTGCAGTTTTAATGTCTTCATAACTAAAGTTATCTAGCATAATTCTATCTATGTTTCCGTATTTAAGCACTTCTTTTACTTCGTCAAGGTTTCTTGTTTCAATCTCAATCTTAAGTGACTTGTTATTGTCTTTTAAGTATTGATTAGTTTTGGTAATGGCTTTCTCTATTCCTCCTGCGTAATCAATGTGATTGTCTTTCAACATAATCATGTCGTACAAACCAAATCTGTGGTTTACTCCTCCCCCAATTCTTACAGCCCATTTTTCCAAAAAACGTAATAATGGAGTTGTCTTTCTTGTATCTAATACTTTAGTATGCAAGTCACTAATTAATGAAGCTACCTCGTGAGTTCTTGTAGCAATAGCACTCATCCTTTGCATGCAGTTTAATACCAATCGCTCAGCTTTAAGTATTGCATGAGTATTTCCACTTACGTAAAAAGCTATATCTCCATATTTCATAGAGTCACCATCTTTCATCAAAACCTCAAGGGATGATGAAGAATCAAAAAATTGAAATATTTTTTCGGCTAATTCAACTCCAGCTAATATTCCATCCTGTTTTACCAATAATTTGGCTTTCCCAGATTCGGATGAAGGGATACAGGCTAAAGAAGAATGATCTCCATCTTTGATATCTTCTTCTATTGCTAATTTTATAAATGCGTGTATTTCTTGATCAGTAACTTTCATTCAATATTTTTTTTCAAATATAAAGATTTATTAAGGTTATAATTTTATCCCCTCGATAAAAAATTTTAACTTTGTTTCCCAGTTACCCAATCCAATCAAAACACGGAATAATGAATACAAAATACATTTTTGTAACTGGCGGAGTTACTTCCTCCTTAGGAAAAGGAATAGTTTCAGCATCACTTGCCAAATTGCTTCAAGCAAGAGATTTGAAAGTTACTATTCAGAAACTCGACCCTTATATTAACATAGATCCAGGAACTCTTAATCCATACGAACACGGAGAATGTTTTGTAACCAATGATGGAGCAGAAACTGATTTGGACCTAGGTCACTACGAGCGTTTCTTAAATATTGCTACTTCACAAGCTAATAACATTACTACTGGTAGAATTTATCAGTCGGTTATTAATAAAGAGCGTCAAGGTATTTATTTGGGTAAAACTGTACAAGTTATACCACATATTACAAATGAAATTATTGATAGTGTAAAGTTATTGGGTGAAAACAATGAATATGATGTTGTAATTACTGAAATTGGTGGGACAATTGGAGATATTGAATCTCTTCCTTTTGCGGAAGCTGTGAGACAAATGAAATGGGAAAATCCAAAGGATTGTTTATCTATTCACTTGACTTTAGTACCCTATTTAGCAGCAGCCGGAGAATTGAAAACTAAGCCCACTCAACACTCAGTAAAAAAACTACAAGAATTAGGAGTTCAACCAGACATATTGGTGTGTAGAACTGAGCATGAATTGGACCAAGACATTAGATCAAAAATTGCAAGATTCTGTAATGTTTCTAACGATTCGGTTATACAATCTATTGACGCAAAAAGTATTTATACCGTTCCTTTGCTTATGCAAGAAGAAGGGCTGGACAAAGTAGTAATAGAAAAGCTA
>CALLII010000013.1 GCA_938009745.1 uncultured Flavobacteriales bacterium | reverse complement strand
TTTTGTCCCCGCAGAATCCGTCACAATGGGTTATGTAGATAAAATTTTTACTCGTGTAGGAGCTTCAGATAATATTTCTTCTGGTGAATCTACTTTTATGGTAGAAATGAATGAAACGGCTAGTATTTTGAATAATATCTCGGAACGTAGTTTAATTTTATTGGATGAAATTGGAAGAGGAACAAGTACGTATGATGGGATTTCGATTGCTTGGAGTATTACGGAATACATTCACGAATACCCACAGAAAAAAGCTAAGACACTTTTCGCTACTCACTACCATGAGTTGAACGAAATGCACAAGCAGTTTCCTAGAATAAAAAACTACAATGTTTCGGTAAAAGAGATTGACAAAAAAATCATTTTTATGCGTAAACTGGTTGCTGGCGGAAGTAACCACAGTTTTGGAATTCATGTTGCTAAAATGGCAGGAATGCCAGGTTTTGTTATCCGAAAAGCGGAAGAAATTCTTACCAAACTAGAAGCACGAAGTGGCGATAGCAATCAAGAAATTAAGAAAACCTTGAACGAAAAATCTGACGAAATGCAACTCAGTTTTTTCAATTTAGATGATCCAATTTTGGAAGATATACGTGATGACATTGCTAATGTGGATATCAATACGCTAACTCCTGTAGAAGCTTTGATGAAGCTGAATGAGATTAAGAAGAAGTTGGGGTAGTTATTAATATTTAATTACATATGATATCCGAAATAGTCGATTTTATTCAGCAAAACATAATCAGTTATTTATTTATTACCACTTTTGGATTAATAACTATTAATAGAGTTCAAGAAACTTTTAAGATTAAGTCTTTCCTTAAAATTATTAGATTTATTTTAATTGGATATGCACTATTAAATATAATTCAAGTAATTCAATATTTATTTCTTGATGCAGAAAATACTGACAATCAAATTGCTTTTTTAGAAAGAGCCAGTGGCATTTATTTCTGGATATTTCTTTTAATGATTGTGTCGAGTTGTTTACTTTCTTTAACATTATTCAACAATAAAATCGGAAATAATAAATGGATAATATTAATTATCTCATTTCTAATAAGCTTTGGTTTATTCTTTGCAAAATTTGTGATTATTTTAATAAGTCTCCACAGAGGAAAATTCCAAAGCTATTATTATTTCAATACTTTAACAATCGGAGTTGGAATCACTTTGATTTTAATTGGAATAAACATTTGGTGTTACTTTAGGAATAGAATTGTTGATTCAGAATTAATTGATAATTAATCTAAAAAACCATTTCGAAAATTTAATATTTTATAAAAAAGCAAACAAGAATAAATTAATTTCACTAATTTAGTTTCTGTAAATTAAACAATAAGCTTGTATAACCTATGAAATACTTATCTTCTCTATTAGCAATCATTTTTACAACACTAATTTGTTCTTCAAATTTTGCTCAAACTATTTTGGATGATTTTGAACCTGGAAGTGGAATTTCAACTTGGTGGGGAGATGCTTGTCAACTGGATACAAATTTCAATAATCCTGTAATGACAGGAATCAATACATCAAGTAAAGTATTGAGATACGGAGATGTGGGAGGACAATATGCAAACGTAAGGTTTGATGCTGGTAGAAATTTTAGTCTTGCCTTTAACAATGTTTTTACCATAAAAGTGTACGTTCCTTCTTCAGGACTAACAGGAACACAAAACAATCAGATAACACTAAAACTCCAAGACGGAACTGTTGCTTCTCCTTGGGTTACTCAGACTCAAATTGTAAAAAACATTGTTCTTGATCAGTGGCAAACTATTACTTTTGATTTTGCTAATGATGTGTACATCAATTCTAATGGAGGTTCACCCGCTCCTATTCTAAGAACTGATTTAAATAGAGTTCTTTTTCAGATAAACGGAGAGAATAATTTCGATAACGTATTGGCTTACTTAGATGACTTTACTTATTACGATACTGTTACTTCACCAAATAATTTCAATTACCTTGTCTGGTCAGATGAGTTTAACGGGACTGGAGCAATAAGCAATGTAAATTGGTTTCACCAAACTCAGTTGCCTTCTGGAGGAAGTTGGTTCAATGGTGAGATTCAACACTACACAAACCGAACTGTTAACTCTTCTCAAAATGGAGGAAGCTTAAACCTGATTGCTAAAAAAGAAGTTTTTACCGATCAAGGACGAACTAAACAATACACTTCTGCTAGGCTTAACTCAAAATTTGCTTTTAAATATGGAAAGGTAGAAATTAGAGCCAAACTACCAACAGGATCTGGAACTTGGCCTGCAATGTGGATGCTTGGGAAAAACATTAGCGAAAGTGGAGCGTATTGGCAAACACAAGGATTTGGAACAACAGGATGGCCAGCTTGCGGAGAAATTGACATTATGGAACACTGGGGAAATAATCAAAATTTTGTTCAAAGTGCCATGCATACACCCTCTAGTTCTGGAGCAACAGTAAATCACGGAGGACAAACTATCCCAACAGCTTCAAATGCTTTTCACATTTATACGTTAGAATGGAGTAGCACTCAGATGATATTTAGCGTAGATGGAATTGTACATTATATTTATAATCCAGCAATAAAGAATGCAAGCACTTGGCCTTTTGATGCTGAGCAATACATTTTATTAAACATTGCAATTGAACCTTCTATTGCGGGTAGTTTTACTCAAGACACATTGGAGATTGACTATGTAAGAGTGTATCAAGAAGGTTTTGCATCTATAAAAGAAGATGAGATTTCTAAGTCGCATAACTTTTTTCCAAATCCTGCCAATGATAATATAACAATCGAATTGGGGAGAAACTACACAAAAAATATTGAAGTAAAAATCTTCTCTATTCAGGGGAAATTAATTAAAAGTGTTAGCCAACAAACTGAAGGGACTAACTTAAAAATTAATGATTTAGGAGATTTACCTAAAGGACTTTATATGGTTAATTATATGATAGAAGGAAAGAACTATCAACTGAAATTCGTTAAGTCTTAAAGAAGATTATTTCTTAATTAAAAAGCCTTTAACCAAGAAACCTGAGGTACTGGTACTCCAATAAAATCTCCTGAAGATTGTTGAAAAATAAAACCTGACAAAACAACCTGAATAGCAGTCCCATATTTTGTTGAGAACCTCATTCCTGGCATCAATACGATAGTTGGTCTAATTCCATTATTAACATATCTTCCCTCTTGAACAGTAAAATCTTGAGGTGGCCCTGGATTTTGCCAATCGCCATCTGTGAAATTAATTACAGTAGTTTTATCGTATTGAACAGTTCTTCTTTGTGTAAAAAATATCATGGAATCAAAAATAAAACTCGTTTTTTTACCCACAGCCTTTATACCAGAAAAACCTAACACTACAGAAGCATTATTTCGCTTTGTATCTTCAACATAGGGTTGATTATTTGTAGGATAAAATTCACTTGGAACATAAAAATCACCATTTACATCATTACTCTGATATTTATATCTTAAATCATAACTAATACCAAAATTTGAACCCACGTTAATATGAGCAAATCCAGCAGAAAAACTAATATTGGAACTTCTGTTTCCTTTTGTAACAGTTCCAAAATACAACCCTCCATATGCCTGAGGAGCCAGATATCCTCCTGAACCTACAATAGCTCCAACCGCAAAATTTAAATCAGATTCTGGATTTGGGTTATTGAACGAATATTTAGCCGCTAGTGCTATAGGGCTTGCAATCCAAGTTGCCATTACTCCCAAAGAAAGATTATCACTGACTGCAAAGTGAACCTCGGGACCATAAAGATGGATTAATGCATAATTCTCCTTTTTCTTTATAGGGAGAGCATTTGTTGTAAAATAGTACCTAGTAGTAAATGGACCTTCTTCTCTTAAATCAGTATACTCACCTGAATTAATTTTCTTTTCAGCATCAGCCTCTTTTACTTCTCTAATCTCTTTAATTTCTGATTTATTGATGTAAATTTTTCCAATATTACTTGTTTGCAATAAGATTTCGCGTCCATCATCTTTTAGGATATAACCGTAATATTCGCTACCATCATTTTTTATAACTAAATAGTATTTCTCATTTACTTGAGTAGAGTCAGATTCTGTTTGAGAATAAGAATTAGTACCTAAAAATCCAATTAAGGTAAACATTAATACAGCTAATAATTTCATGGGGCAATGGGTTTAATACAATGTAACTATTATTTGCTCAATAATTCAATTCAAAAATTTAATTTGAATACTTATATATAAATAAATGTTTTTCAATTGATTAATTTTTTTCAAGAAATAATGATTAAACTGATTAAGAATAGACTTTAATAGTCGTTTTTAACATAAATTAATCTCAACAATTTTTATTCTTTTCCTGTTATACCTAATATTGTTGCATCACCAAAAGAATAATAAGATGCAAAGAATCATAATATTACTTTTATTACTAGGTACATCATTCAAATTATTTAGCCAAACGGCAAAATACGTTTACAGAAATGCTTTGGATTCGAGCTATAACTCTTATTTACTAATAACTCCTGATAGCGCTAAAACAAAAGGAGTAATAATAAGAGATTACACTAAACTACCAGATACCGCTAGAAAAAGTCCATATAAATGGTCCAAGCTTGCTCTGCAAAATGGATTTGCAATCCTTTATACTACTACTGCCAAACACTTCCCTGGATTGTGCTATAACGATAGCTCCACCCAATTATTGGATGAAATTATTAATGAAGCTCTACTGAAAAATGACCTACCAAGAAACAACTTATTTATTGGGGGAATGTCCGCAAGTGGAACAAGAGCCTTGAGATATACCCAATTCTGTGAGCAAGGAAAATCAAAATTTGGAATTAAAATAAAAGGTGTCTTTTCAGTTGATTCTCCTCTCGATTTAGAACGATTTTGCTATTCGGCAAAAAATAATAGCCGGAATTTTAAGGATGGAATGCTCTGGGAAGCGAACCTGATGAACAAAGTTTTTCCAGCTCAACTTGGACCTGTAGAATCAAATACAGAAAAGTATCGCGAAAACTCTGTATTTTCGTACAAAGATTCTTTGGGCGGAAATGCTCAATATTTATTGAATGTTCCTGTTTTATTTTTTCACGAACCAGACATAGAATGGTGGATAAAAGAGAGAGGTGCCAACTATTATGACATCAATTCTTTTGATATTGCTGGGTTAGTAAACTGGCTTACAGTTAATGGAGGATCCAAAGTGGAACAAGTTATTACAACAAATAGAGGCTTTGATCGAGAAGGAAATAGAAAGTGTCATTCTTGGACCATTGTGGATGAAGCATATTTAATTAATTGGATTATAAAAAATTCAACTAACTAATAATCCTAACTACTTTCGCAACTTCCCTAGCATTCACAATCGCTTTATCCAATTCAGGATTCACAACTGTAATATGCCCCATTTTACGGAAAGGTTTGGTTTCAGTTTTTCCGTATAAGTGAACGTAAACACCTTCTTGTTTCATCACTTCATTTATCCCTTTGTAAACTGGAATTCCAGTATGATTTTTATCTCCCAATAAATTAATCATTACTCCTGGCTGAACAATTTCAGTACTTCCCAATGGGAAATTCATGACCGAACGATAGTGTTGTTCAAACTGAGAAGTGTAGTTACACTCAATAGTATGATGCCCACTATTATGAGTTCTTGGTGCCATTTCATTTACTATAACCGAACCATCTTTCAATACAAAAAACTCTACAGCAAGTAATCCTACCATTTCTAGTTTTTCGATAATGGTTTGAGCAATTTCTTGGGCTTTTTTTTCAGTCTCTGAGCTTATTTTTGCAGGTGAAAATAAGAATTCTACCAAATTAGCTTCTGGATTAAATTCCTGCTCACAAGTTGGGTAAGAACGAATTTCTCCAATTTCATTTCTTGCTACGATTACAGATATTTCTTTATCAAAATCAATCATGTTCTCCAATAAAGAAGGCTCTTTAAAACCTTTTTCTAAATCAGATTCAGATTTTAAGATCTGAACTCCTTTTCCATCATAACCTCCTTTTCTCATTTTCTGTACAATAGGGAAAGTAGCTTTTTGCTTTACTTCTTCCATTGAATTGCACAATTCAAAATCAGCTGTAGGTATATTGTTATCTATGTAAAATTGTTTCTGAATTCCTTTGTCTTTTATCAGCTCAATAATTCGTGCCTGAGGAAAAACTTTTACTCCTTTCTTTTCTAATTCGAACAAGGCTTCGGTATTTACATTTTCAATTTCAATAGTCAACACATCCATGTTTTTTCCAAAATTAAGAACGGCTTCATAATCATTGAAACTGCCTTGAGTAAACGAATCACACAAATTAGCAGCTGGGCAATTAGGATTAGGATCTAAAATATGAATGGGAGTTCCGTAACTCATAGCCGACTGAATAAACATACGACCTAACTGGCCACCTCCTAAAATTCCGAGTTTTGTTGTGATAAAATTCATACCATAAAAGTACAGAAAATTGCTCCATAATTGAGTAGCTTTATTAAATAAACTTCTTTTATGGAATTAAGTTATTGGGAATATAAATCATGGTTTTCGGATATCGACTTTACTGTTGTTGGTAGTGGAATTGTTGGATTAAGTTGTGCTTTAGAATTAAGAAAAAGGCATCCTAATACCAATATTCTTATTATCGAAAAAGGAATATTACCACAAGGTGCAAGCACAAAAAATGCAGGTTTCGCCTGTTTTGGTAGTATGTCCGAAATATTAGATGATTTAAAAAACAGTTCTGAAAAAGAAGTAATCAACCTTATAAAGCAAAGAGTTGATGGGATTAATGGATTACGAAAATTAGTTGGGGATGAAAATTTAGACTACAAACCTTGGGGAGGATATGAATTATTCTCTGAGCAGGATACAAGTTTATATGAAGATTGTTTGAACAAAATTTCTGAGGTAAATAAATTGCTTAATCCCATATTTAATGAATCGGTTTATTCTGTAAATAAAAATCCATTTAGATTCCAAAACATCCAAGAAAAAGTAATTTTCAATTCATTTGAAGGGCAATTGAATACTGGGAAAATGATGGAGAACTTACTTTTATTAACTTATAAAAACAACATCAAGATTATTAACTCCACCTCTGTTTTAGGCTTTGAATCCTTAAATGAAAAAGTAGAAGTGAAAACCGACAAACTTACATTTAAAACCAATCACTTATTTATAGCAACCAATGGATTCTCATCCCAATTAGGAATAGAAAAAGTAAAACCTGCTAGAGCTCAAGTATTGATTACCAAACCAATCCCAAACCTTAAGATAAAAGGAACCTTTCATTTAGATAAAGGCTACTATTATTTCAGAAATATTGATGACAGAATTTTGTTTGGAGGTGGAAGAAACCTAGATTTTGAAACGGAAGAAACCATTAAATTTGGACAAACAGAACTCATTCAAAACAAGCTTGAAGAAATTCTTAAAGAAACTATTTTACCCGAAACAGATTTTGAAATCGACCAAAGATGGAGTGGAATAATGGGAGTTGGAATCCAGAAAACGCCAATAATTAAATCTATATCTAACAACATTCATTGTGGAGTAAGGCTGGGTGGAATGGGAGTTGCAATTGGGAATAATATTGGGAAACAATTGGCTAATCTGATTGAATAAAACCAATGTAATTATCTTTTAATCATTTGATAATGAGTAGCTAAAACTAAGTTACACTTGATTGATTTAGCTATTGCCTAATAATCCATTTTTCACTACATTTGTTTTCGTCCAAAATTGGACTAAATCATAAGAAAAGAGAGAATGGCAACAGCAGAAGCGAAAACAAAAACTGAGTTATCTTTTGAAGATTTTAAGAACGAAGTAATTGAGGATTACAGACTTGCACGAATAAGCAGAGAATTATCTTTATTAGGAAGGAGAGAAGTTTTGACCGGAAAAGCAAAGTTTGGAATTTTTGGTGACGGAAAAGAATTACCACAAATTGCTTTGGCCAAACAGTTTCAAAACGGGGATTTCCGTTCTGGTTACTACCGTGACCAAACGCTTATGATGGCAATTGGACAAATGACTCCAACTAACTTTTTTGCTGGCTTGTATGCAGATACTAACCAAGAAAACGAACCATTTTCGGCAGGAAGACAGATGGGAGGACACTTTTCTACTCAAACATTAAACCCTGATGGAAGCTGGAAAAAACTGACAGAACAAAAAAATTCTTCGGCAGATATTTCGCCAACAGCTGGGCAAATGCCAAGATTATTAGGATTGGCATTAGCCTCAAAAAAATTCCGTGAAAACGATAATTTATCAGAGTTTACAGATTTTTCTATCAAAGGAAATGAAGTGGCTTTTGGAACAATTGGTGATGCCAGTACAAGTGAAGGTTTGTTTTTTGAAACAATGAATGCTGCGGGTGTATTACAAGTCCCAATGGTAATGAATGTGTGGGATGACGGTCATGGAATTTCGGTTCCAAAAAGATACCAGACAACTAAAGAAAACATTTCTGAGTTACTAGCTGGATTTGAAGAAACAGACGAAAAAGCTGGATTCAAAATAATGAAAGTAAAAGGCTGGGATTACCCAGGATTGTGCAGAACCTATCAAGAAGCAGTTGCCTACGCAAGAAAGAATCATACTCCAGTATTAGTTCATGTAGAGGAAGTTACACAGCCACAAGGTCACTCAACTTCAGGTTCTCACGAAAGGTATAAATCCAAAGAGAGGCTAGAATGGGAAACGGAATACGATAACATTAATATGTTTCGTAAGTGGATATTGGATTATAAAAAAGAATACAAGCAAGAAATTGCAAGCGAAGAAGAATTGGATGCAATCGATAAGGAAGCTAAAAAAATTGCACGTGATGCAAAAAAAGAAGCTTGGAGTAATTTCATAACTCCATATACTGACGAGCAGAAAACCGTTCTTGGTTTGATAACTGAAATTGCAAAAAATAGCAAGAATAAATCCTTTATTGAAAAATTAGCTAACGACCTTTCGGCTATTACTGAACCTGGAAGAAAAGAAATAATTTCGGCTGCTAAGAAAACAATCCGATTAACAATTGGAGAAGATTGTAACCACAAAGCTGAATTAAAAGCTTGGCTTAAAAAGAGTGCAGAAGAAAACAAAGACAGGTACAACTCGTATTTATTACCATCCAATGAAAAAAGTGCTTTAAATATTGAGCCAGTAGCTCCAACTTATGATGGAGAAAATCCTCAAGATGGAAGATTAATATTGAGAGATAACTTTGACAAACAATTTGAACAAAATCCATTGATTTTTACTTTTGGTGAAGATGTTGGAAAAATTGGAGGAGTAAACCAAAGTATGGAAGGGATGCAGGATAAATTTGGCGAAAGCCGAGTAACTGATACTGGAATTAGAGAAGCAACCATAATTGGACAAGGAATTGGAATGGCAATGAGAGGATTGCGTCCAATTGCCGAAATTCAATATTTAGATTATTTATTGTACGGAATACAAATATTAAGTGATGATTTGGCAACACTTCATTACCGAACAAAAGGAACACAAAAGGCGCCATTAATTGTAAGAACAAGAGGACACAGATTGGAAGGTGTGTGGCACTCAGGTTCGCCAATGGGAATGATAATTAACTCACTAAGAGGAATGCATGTGTGTGTACCAAGAAATATGACGGTAGCTGCAGGATTCTACAATACTTTATTAGAAAGTGACGATCCAGCATTGGTTATTGAATGTTTAAATGGATACAGAAGTAAAGAAAATATGCCAACTAATTTGGGTGAATTCAGATCTCCTCTAGGAATCCCTGAAGTAACTAGAGAAGGAACCGACATTACTTTAGTATCTTATGGTTCTACATTTAACATATGTACCGAAGTTGCTAAACAACTTGCTGAAGTAGATATTTCAGTGGAATTAGTAGATGTACAAACTTTACTACCCTTTGATATCAATCACAAAATTGTGGAATCTATCAAAAAGACAAATAGAGTAATTTTTGTAGACGAAGATGTACCAGGAGGAGCAACAGCCTATATGCTTGACAAATTAATGGTAGAGCAAGAAGCCTATCAATATTTAGATTCTAAGCCAGTTACTTTAGCCTCTAAAGCACACAGACCAGCTTACGGAAGTGATGGAGATTATTTCTCTAAGCCTAATGCAGAGTCAATCTTTGAGGCAGTTTATGAAATCATGAATGAAGCAAATCCTAAAAAATACTCCGACATGTAAAGTTATTCTTGTCAGTAATAAACAACATTAAATGCTTAATATAAGTGATTTAAAAAAATAAACAACTAATAAAAGGTCAGTTTTAAGATAATATTTACTACTCAGATAAAACTCCTTTACTTAGTTTTACAAAAAACAAACACTATGAAAACTTTAAAAACAATTTGTATAACATTATTAATAGTCTCTTTTAACTTTTCGGCTTACTCACAAGTTGATGAAAATATTGATAGAAGTAGGTCTAAATCATTTGTACACAAAACAGACTCTAAACACGCTCTAGGAATAGCTGCTGGTGGAACAACAGGATTTGGATTATCTTATCAATACATTCCAAATCAGTTGAGCTTTCAATTAGCTTTTTTTCCATACAAGGATCAATCATCTAGCCTAATAAGTGCAGGGTTGACTTTCATTTATAGAGTAAGAGAAGGAGAAAAATTAAACTTTTTACTTTACCAAGGAAATCACTTTATCTCTCAATCTTCGACTACTTATGGATGGGATCCTGTGAATCAAATTTCAATAGAAACTGGAAAAACAACAACTAGTGGATTTAACAATGGAGCTGGAATAGGATTCGAGTTTTTCTTGTCAGAGAGTGTTGCTTTTAACTTAATGGCAGGATATGCAGGTTACAACAACTTCGAAAGAATTACATTAACAGGAGAAGGAGCACTTTTTTATAAATTTTAATTAAAAACGTAGTTACCGTTTCTAACTTCTACATTTGGAGGGGTATGATTTTTTTGAAAAAAATCATACCCCTCTTTTAAGTTAGTCCAGAATGAATGCGATTTCAATCCTTTAACCTTGGGATGTTTCATTAGCTCATCTGTGAATCTAAATGGAAATATATGAACTCGAACAAGAGGTTGATTATTTTCTAGAGCAGTTTCTAGAAGAGTATATATTTTTTCTATGTTTACGTTTCCCATAGCATAACAACCAATAGAAACGCACTCACCATGTACCATTAATGCCGACCCTGTATACCCTTTCTTCTTTTCATAAGTATTTGGATAACCAATATTAAAAGCTAGATGATAGCTGCTATAAGGATTTAATTGAGATGGTTTAATGTAATAAAATCCTTCAGGACTTTTCCCATCACCTTGTTTGGTTTTAGTCCCCAATCCTCCAGAAAAGTAACAAATTTTATAGGTACTAAACAAAGTAAACTTTTCACCTTTCTTTACCCAAACCTCAAATTCCTTTTCTTTTTTAAATAATCTGAAGTAGACTTCACTCCCCCATTTTAATCCTTTTTCTTTAAATTGTTTTTTTAAACTTGGTGAATTATTTAAAACTGCCTTTTTAGATTTAGCACTTTTAGGTACAACTATTGAAAATGAAAGCCCTAAGACACTTACAACAATAAAAAGTAAAATATTTTTTTTCATACTAATAATAACTGTCTCATTTCTAATTTATTTCAAAAAAATGCATTCAACCACAGTAGAAGCTAATACATTTTTGGTAAATTTATATTAATAACAAATAAAACAAGCTATGATTGACAATATTATGAATATGGTAAAAGATCAAATCGGAGGAGATTTGATGGAAAAATTTGGATTGGATTCTTCTCAAAAAGATGAAGCAATAAATATCACAAAAGAAACTATTACAGATAAAATTTCTGGTGCTGCAACTGGAGGAGGTATGTCTGGGATAATGAATTTATTTTCTTCTAATGACAATGACGAAGAAGGAAATTCAATGTTATCAGAATTAACCAGCTCACTTTCATCTAATTTTTCTTCAAAGTTAGGAGTAGATGCTGATAAATCTGGAGGTATATCGAGTATGATTATGGAAAAAGTAACTGCACTATTTGGAGACAAATTAGGAGGAAGCTTTGATATTGGAGATTTAATGGGAATGATTGGTGGAGGAAAATCAGGAGGAATTGGTGGAATGCTAGGTAAACTTGGAGGTTTATTCGGAAAATAATTTCCATAAGTTTTAAATAAAAAAAGCCTCTCAAATTAACTTTGAGAGGCTTTTTTTATGACTTAAAACTTTTACTATTGGGGGATTCAAATATTTCTAAATCAAAATATTGAATGGAAGCTAAAAGATGATCAAAAATATCTGCTTGAATAAATTCGTAGTTCTCCCATTTTTTGTCCTTACTAAAGGCATATACCTCAATAGGAATACCTTCAGAGGTTGGCTGAAGCTGCCTTGCCATGAGCATTAATTCTTTATGAACAGCAGAATGTTGTGCCAAATACAACTCTACATATTTTCTAAAAACTCCAATATTGGTAAGATGCCTTCCGTTCAAAATAAGCTCTTTATTTTCAACTTCTTTTTCATTGTAAGCGTCTAATTCTACTTTCTTTTTAGTTAGGTAACTCGATAAAAAATCAATTTTCATCAGCTTATCAATATCCTCATTAGTCAAGTATTTAATCGTGTCTTGTCGGATAAAAAGAGCTCTTTTAATTCGTCTTCCAGGTGAATCAAGCATTCCTCTCCAATTTTTAAAACTATCGGAAATAAGAGCATAAGTAGGAATAGTGGTAATCGTATTATCGAAATTTTGCACTTTTACTGTGGCTAAATTTATTTCTACCACATCTCCATCAGCTCCGTATTTTTCGAAAGTAATCCAATCGCCAATCCTAACCATATCATTGATAGAAACCTGAATACTTGCAACAAATCCAAGAATAGTATCTCTAAACACCAAAATAATTACAGCAGAAACAGTTCCCAAAGCTGTGAAAAATTTCCACATTTCAATTCCTGTTAAAACACTAAACGCGAGAAAAAACCCTGCAAACCAAGCAAATATCATAAATACTTGGATATAACTATCAATTGGCTTATCTCTATATTGTGGTTTAGTTTTTAAATAATCTTTAATCGAATTTAAAATACTACGGACAATGTATAGAGTTAAAACGATACCTATAACTTCTACTGCCTTTATCAATAAATTTTCCGCTATTGGGAAATCTGTAAAAATAAAAGGAATGTAATAATGAAATAAAAGTATTGCAGGAACATGAGCTACGTTAGTAGGAAGCTTGTTCTTAATTAAAATATCATCAAATTTAGTTTTCGTACCAGAAGCAATTCTACTAGAAATTTTACGAATTATAATTTTAATAAAATAATCTACGAATAGTGTAAGTGCTGCTAATATTAATAGCAACAAAAGCATATTTAGGTATTTAGATACAGTTGGGCCAGAGCCCATTTCGAGAAAATAATCGTATAAATAATGGGAGTATTTACTCATTGGACAATTAGTTTTAAGTTAAAACTTTGGTGAACTCTAAAATCTTAACTTAAAGATACTAAACATTGAATCTAAAGTGCATGATGTCACCATCAGCAACAACATATTCTTTTCCTTCAACACCCATTTTCCCAGCTTCTTTTACTTTAGCTTCAGACCCTAATGATATAAAATCATTGTATTTAATTACTTCAGCTCTAATAAATCCTTTTTCAAAATCGGTATGAATTACTCCTGCAGCTTGTGGTGCAGTCATCCCTTTAGTAATTGTCCAAGCTCTTACTTCTTTTACTCCTGCAGTAAAATAAGTGCTTAAATTAAGTAATTTGTATGCACTAGTAATTAGTTTATTTACTCCTGGCTCTTTCAATCCCATATCACCAAGGAACTCTTGCCTATCTTCAAAAGATTCTAGTTCATTAATATCAGCTTCGATTTGAGCACCCAAAAACAATACCTGCGCATTTTCAGCTGCTACTGCTTCTTTTACTTGCTCTACGTATTTATTTCCTTCAGCTACAGAACCTTCATCTACGTTACATAAATACAATACTGGCTTAGTAGTCAATAATTGTAATTCTTTCATGAACTTCACATCATCTTCAGCCTCTACTTCTACTTCTCTTCCTGATTTTCCTGCTTCTAATTTTTCTTTCAATTGTGTTAAAATAGCATGTTGACGTACAGCTAACTTATCTCCAGATGCTGCAGCTTTTCCAAGCGATTTTATTTTGCTTTCTACAGCTTCTAAATCTTTCAATTGCAATTCAATATCAATGATTTCTTTGTCACGAACTGGATCTACGCTTCCGTCTACATGAACGATATTATCGTCATCAAAACATCTTAGCACATGAATAATTGCATCAGTCTCACGGATATTTGCTAGGAATTTATTCCCTAATCCTTCTCCTTTACTTGCTCCTTTTACTAATCCTGCTATATCAACTATTTCAATAGTAGTTGGCATAACTCTTTCAGGATTTACAAGACCTTCAAGCTCAGTTAATCTACTATCTGGTACAGATATAGTCCCTAAATTAGGTTCTATTGTACAAAAAGGAAAGTTTGCCGATTGTGCTTTCGCGTTAGACAAACAGTTAAAAAGTGTTGATTTCCCTACATTAGGTAATCCAACTATTCCGCATTTTAATGCCATGTGTTCAAATTTTTTACGAAAATACGGTAATTAATGGAATATTAAGAAACTGATTTAAATAAAAAAGGAGCTTCTTTCGAAACTCCTTTTTAGTTTAATATTTTGAATTTAGCTTAGGCTGCATCCAAATCCTCTTCTAAATCTAATAACTCTTCAGAGTCTGGATCTAAATCTAGTATATTACTTTCTTTCTCTTTTTCGGCTTGACCTTCACATCTACTACAAAGCTCAGAAATGTTTTTATCAGCTTTACACTCCCCTACAGTTCCTGTAAAAATTTCATTAGTTCTGTCCCCATTTATATATCCACAAGTATTATACAAGTGATATTTGGTTCCAGATTTAGTCCAAAAAACTGAATTAAAACCTAGGTCATCTACTCTTTGAGTTTCTTCTGTGTATTGCTCAACAGATGGTGGATTGAAATCAATTCCAGTTCCCACTCCAATCAATAAAGCCGCTCCTGCAATTGCACCTAGAATTCCTTTTTGTTTACCGTCAATGTTTTTATCTGTAAGAATTAAGATAACTAATGGTAAAAAAGCAACAGCACTTATAATCGCACCCAATTGATTTTGTACCCAAAACTTAAATTTATTTTTCTTAGATGCTGGATCAAGTTTATTCGCTTTTTTCCATAATAAGTTTCCTGCTACAGCAAATATTAAGGCAACAACTATCAGTATGATAAGCATTGTCATTCCATTTTCTTGAACGTCTCCTCCTTTTAATTTAAGGATTCCCCATATTTCAAATCCTATTGCAATTGCCCAAGCTATTGCAGCTATTACTCTAAAAGTTATTGCTTTAGATTTGTTATCTTCTGTTGGTTTCCAAGTATCATTAGCAGCTGATGAAGAAGATGCTTCGTTAGTTACTTTAGTTATTTTTTTATCTGACATGTTAATTGTTTTATTGCTTATTTAATGAACAAATATAATTAAAATGAATCCTCACAATAAACGTGTTTAAATGAAATATAAACAATGAAAGACTAAAAACTATGGGCTTCCAGCTTAAGTTATTATTATCTTCAACTAGAAAAAGGGAATCTATAAAAGGTAATAACCTGAAAAAATATTTTTAGTAAAAATTGAAGATTAATTATCATTTAGTTTCTTTTTAATTAATAAATAATAAATAAAACCAAATATCACAAAAGTGATAATCTTAATTAAAGCTGAGAGTAAATATGAAAGTAAAACTCCCAAATTTGTCTCACTTATTCCAATCATTCTTTCGATAATAGTTGCAAAAACAAACGAAACAAACAATACGAGAATAAACTCAACAGTATTTGGATATTTTTTGTAAATTCTTTTATGAATCATTAATTATCAGCTTATAATTTTCGGTCCTACTACCTTTGATTCTAAATTTAACAATAAAAAGTTACACATAACTCTAATAATTAGATTTTAAGTACTTTTAACTTCTATCAAATCAAGATTAAAACAAGAATGATTACACTCATAAAAAACATAATGCAACTCTCAGGAATTCAAGAAGATAGTTCTAAACTAAAACTTGTAGGGAAAGAGATGGGAGAATTAACCACCATAGAAAATGCATTTTTACTCATAGAAAATGATAGAATTATGAGTTATGGAAAAATGGAAGAATTACCAGAAATATCTCCTAATAAAATGATTGATGCAACTGGCAAAGTAGTATTGCCAGCATGGTGTGATTCGCACACTCACTTAGTATTTGCAGGAACTAGAGAAACTGAATTTGTTGATAGAATAAATGGCTTAACCTATGAAGAAATTGCAGCTCGTGGAGGTGGAATCATAAACTCTGCTAAGCGATTACAAACCGCTACGGAAGAAGAATTATACCAAGCAGCTTGGACAAGATTAGAAGAAATAAAAAGCTATGGAACAGGAGCTGTAGAAATAAAAAGTGGTTACGGATTATCCTTTGATGCAGAGCTAAAAATACTAAGAGTTATAAAACGATTAAAAACCGATTCGGACTTAACAATAAAAGCTACCTTCCTTGGAGCACATGCCGTTCCTCCTGAGTTTAAAGGAAATAAAGATGGGTATTTAGACATGCTGATTAACGAAGTTCTTCCTGTTATTAAAGAAGAGAAACTAGCCGATTATATTGATATATTTTGTGAAACAAACTACTTTACTGTAGCTGATGCTGAGCGAATTATGGAAGCTGGAGCGAAACATGGTTTACAATCTAAAATTCACGTAAACCAATTCACAAGCATTGGCGGAATACAAGCAGGAATAAAACACAAGGCACTTTCATTGGATCATTTAGAGGTAATGACTGATGAAGATATAGCAGATTTACATAAATCTGAAACTATGCCAACTGCACTTCCATCTTGTTCATTTTTCTTGAAAATTCCTTTTGCACCAGTCCGTAAAATGATTGACCAAGGCTTAGCAATCGCCCTTGCAACTGATTATAATCCTGGCTCAACACCTTCTGGTAAAATTCCTTTCGTAATTTCTTTAGCGTGCATTTACCAAAGATTAACACCTGAAGAAGCTATTAATGCTGTTACAATGAATTCGGCTTACGCCATGGGAATTAGCGACACACATGGCTCAATTACTGTGGGTAAAAAAGCCAATTTAATTATCACTAAAGAAATTTCTAGTTACAATTACATTCCTTATGCTTTTGGTGGAAATCATGTAGAGAGAGTTATTTTGGGAAGAAGATAAAAGAAATTGATTTTAATGATTATTCGATAGTATATTTACATTTAAGAACCGATTCAATATGAAAATAAAACTTAGCTTACTTGCATTAATATCTTCAATATTAATAGTGTCAAATTGTAAAAAAGAAGAAGACGAAAACCTTTCGGTACCTGATTGCACTGCTACTATCAGCCAAGTACAATTTTATACAAGCCAAGGAAATTTTGTAGTCCAATTGGAAGATAGACTAGCTCCAATAACTTCTAGTAATTTTTTGAAATTAGTAAATCAAAAATTTTATGATGGAATCATTTTCCACAGAGTAATGCAAGGATTTATTGTACAAGGTGGTGACCCAACAGGAACTGGAACTGGTGGACCCGGATACTCAATACAAGATGAGTTTCATGAAGATTTAAGTAACTTAGAAAAAACTATTTCTATGGCTAACAGTGGACCTAATTCTGGAGGAAGTCAGTTTTTCTTTAATATGACGAATAATGATTTTTTAGACTTTAATAAATCTCCATCTAGCTCAAAACATCCAGTTTTTGGAAAAGTAATCTCTGGTTACGACAAAGTTGAAGCTATTTCTAATGTTTCAGTAAACTCGAGCGACAGACCAATTACAAATGTCGTAATTGATAGCATTAGAAAAATAAATTAATAGCTATTTAGAATCCTTCTGTAAAGTATAAAAGACAAATTTATTTCTTGATTTAATTGTTTTTCCCTCGTTAGTAAACGTCCATTTTATTGGAAGTGCACTATTTGGGTTTTCACATCTCAAAAAAGCTTTTCCTCTTTTCATTTCCCAATTTCCTTTTTGTATTATCTTATTTTCAGAATCAAAAGTGCTTTTGAACGTAAATGTGTAATCTTCATTTAATACTAATTCCATTATTTCATCTCCATAAACTCCAACAGCATCACTTTTTATTCCTTTAGTAAACGATAAAAAAACAATGAATAAAGCGGTACTTATTGAAATTAATTTTAGTTGATTCTTCATAGTATTGGTTTTAATATTTAACCTAAATTAATGAAAATAAATGACTTGGATTTTATTTAATAAATTTCTCTACTAAAGTCGAAAGTAATTAGGAATAAGATTAAACAAAACTATCCCAAACTGGATCTTTTGGTGGAGGAGCAATAATAGCTACTGGCTCTTTTTTTACTGGGTGAACAAACTCAATTCCTCGAGCATGAAGATGAATTGAACCATCTGGATTAGAACGTTTTGCTCCGTATTTTAAATCTCCTTTTATTGGGCAACCAATAAAACTTAACTGAGTTCTTATCTGGTGATGACGACCTGTTTTTGGATGTACTTCCAACAAAAAGAAATTATCTGATTTAGCTTTTAATTTATATGTTAAAGTTGATTCTTTGGAACCTGGGCCAATACTTTTGTAGTGAGCGTAAGATTTATTTTGTTGCGTATTTCGTTTTAACCAATGAGTTAAAACTCCTGATTCAGCATCTGGTGAATTTCGAACTACTGCCCAATATGTTTTCTGAATTTCTTTATCCTGAAACATTTTGTTTAATCGAGTCAAAGCCTTGCTTGTTCGTGCAAAAACAACAATTCCCGAAGTTGGTCTATCAATCCTGTGGGCAACTCCCAAATACACCTCTCCTGGCTTGTTGTACTTTACTTTGATATAGTCTTTCACCATATCAGAAAGTGGCTTGTCGCCAGTTTTATCTCCCTGAACCAAATCTCCAGCTCGCTTATTTATTACAATCAAATGATTGTCCTCGAATAAAACAGAAAGTGCCATAGTTACTTAAATAATTTAATGAGTAATATTTCGAAAGCCAAGAAGATTAGAGCTGCTAACACAAACCATTTCCACCATTTAGTATCATTTGCCATTGTTAACGAAGAAGCTCCTTTAGAGTTATCCATTTCACTTCCATT
>CALLII010000012.1 GCA_938009745.1 uncultured Flavobacteriales bacterium | reverse complement strand
TCAGTAGTTGGTGCACAGCTTAATGAGCAGTCTTTAGAACTAGAAGTTTGTGGACTTGAAGATGGTGTTGCCAAAGCAGCTTTTAGAACAGTAGATTTTGATGTACTTAACTACAAAAAAATTAAAATGTATGTTCACGGAGAGCAACATACTATTACTAACGAATTAGTGCAGGATGATGATGTAACTATTTTTGTAAGAATAGGAACAGATTTCCAGAATAATTACTACGAGTACGAAATGCCAATTAAAATGAGTGCTTACGGTTCGTCAACAACTGAAACTGTTTGGCCAGATGAAAACGAATTAGTAATTATACTTCAAGATTTAAAGAATTTAAAAATCGCTAGAAACAATGCTTTAAGTTCATCTGCAGCAAATATTCTTTCGGTATTTGAACAAGCAGTTCCTGGAAAACCAGATCACTTAATTAAGGTAATTGGTAATCCTAACTTAAGAGATTTAAAAACTATTATGATTGGTGTAAGAAATCCTAATAGTGACAATGACCACCCTTGGCAACCGGATGATGGTGCTGATAAATGTGTAAAGGTGTGGGTGAATGAATTAAGAATGTCTGATTTTGATAACCAAGGTGGTTGGGCTGTTCAATCAAGAGTACAAGCAAACTTAGCTGATTTTGCAGTGGTTTCTTTGGCAGGGCAATTAAGCACACCAGGTTTTGGAGGAATTGAAGACAGAGTAAGTGAAAGACAAAGAGAAACGATTAGACAAGTAGATGCAACAACTGCAATCCAATTGGGTAAGTTTTTTGGTCCAAATGCAGGAGTTCAATTGCCCTTATTCCTTGGTTTTTCTGAAGGAGTAATTGACCCACAATTTGATCCACTTAACCCAGATATTGAGTTTGATCAATCTATTGCAAACGACTCACGGGAGGATCAGCTACAAAGAATTAGAGATGCCCGAGACTTAACTGTTAGGAAAAGTATGAACTTAACTAATGTGAGGATATCTCCAGTTAAGAAATCGAAGAAAATGTTCCCTTGGGACATACAGAACTTTGGATTTTCATATGCTTATAACGAATTGTATATGAGAGATATACAAACTGAGTATAACGTTAGTAGAACCTATAATGGTGCTTTAAACTATACGTATCAAACAAAACTAAAACCCTACACTCCGTTTAGAAATACTAAATCTTTAAGGTCATCTCCTTGGTTTCAAATAATAAGAGATATAAATATTAATCCCTTACCTAAAGAGATTGCCTTTAACACAAACATCAACCGAACCTATACAGAAACTAGTGCCAGAGACATTACAGGAAACGCATTAATAATACCTCAGTTTACCAAAACATTTACTTGGGACAGAAACTACAATGTGAATTGGAATATAATGCAGGGATTGAGATTAAACTTTGTTGCCAATAACCAAGCATTTATTACTGAACCGGGTGACTTAAAAGTTGACAGAGAAAAGTATCCTAATGAGTTCCAAATTGTGAAAGACAGTGTGATGGAAAGTATAAGAAACTTTGGTGAAAACAACCACTACTTACAATCGGCTAACATCACTTATACTTGGCCATTGAAAAAAATCCCAGTCCTTAGTTTCTTAGATTTAACTACAAAATATCAGGCAACTTACGATTGGCAAAGAGCTCCTTTGTCTCAAGATTCTCTTGGAAATACTATCCAAAACTCAAGAAATATCTCTTGGAATGCTCAATTAAGAATGAGTACACTTTATAATAAGTCAGCATATCTTAAAAAAGTAAATCAGAAAAGTAGAGCTAACGCACGAAAAAGACCTACAAGATCAGTTTCGTCTAATTCTGAAACTGATAAAGGGAAAGAAACTGAAGAAGGTGAGGAAGATGAAAAGAAAAAGAAGAAAAAGGATCCGAACAAATTGACGGTTGCTGATAATTTTGCTAAGGTATTAATGTCGCTTCAAACAGTATCTTTAAGCTACAGCACAATTGATGGACAATTCCTTCCTGGATATGCGCAAGAATCAAACTTATTTGGATCTGCTAATTTGAATACACCTGGACTAGGATTTGTATTTGGAGGGGAGCAAGAAAGAGACTTTTTTGGGAACCAAACTGGTAGTGATTTTGCTCAGCAAGCTGCTGCTAACGGATGGCTTGTAGGTGAAACAAGTAAATTCATAAACGTTCAAAGAACAACAAATCACTCTAAAAACTTTAATGGAACAGCAGTATTGGAGCCATTTAAAGGAATAAGACTAGAACTTTCTGCTAACTATTTATATTCCGAAAATATGAATGAGAATTTCATTTGGAATGACTCTGCAGGAAGTTATGGAAACTTTAATACAATGCGATCCGGAAATGTTAGTTCTTCATTTAACTCATTAAGAACTGCTTTTGTAAGAGAAGATTCTAACGGAATATCTAGTTTATTTTCTGATTTATTAGCCAACAGGCTAATTGCATCTAATGAGCTAAGTAGAGGAAATCTAAATTCAACTAGAGCTACTGATACTGATGGATTTTTTGATGGATATGGAGGAAATCAGCAAGAAGTAATATTAGCTGCCTTTATATCAGCCTATTCTGGAAAAGAGATAGGAAAAAGAAGTTTAAATCCATTAGAAGCTCTACCAAACTTAAACTGGAGATTAACTTTTGACGGTTTAACTAGACTTCCTGCAATACAAAAAGTATTCAGAAACATTGTATTTAAGCATGCCTACAACTCTACATTTACTGTTGCATCATTTACTACTGATTTAGAAGCTGTAATTGATACAGATGGTTCTGCTCAAGCTCGTGATGCATCAAATAACTTTAGACCAGAACAACAAATATTAGCTGCAGCAATTACCGAGCAATTTAATCCATTGATTGGAGTAGATGCAACATGGCAAAATAGTTTAATTACTAAGTTTGAATACAGATCTAACAGAAACATTTCGCTATCGCTTACCAACAATCAAATTACCGAATTAAAAGGAACGGACATTACTATTGGAACAGGATACAGATTTCAAAATGTAAAATTCCCTATTAAAATTGGTAAAAAACAACCGATTAGTGATATCGACTGTAGAATTGATGTTTCATTTAGAAACAACAAAACAATCATCAGAAAAATTGATCAACAACAAACCTTGATTACTGCAGGACAAAGATATATTGCGATTAAAGCAAATGCTACTTATGTACTTAACAAGCAATTTACTTTACGTTTCTTTTACGACAGAGTAATGAATACTCCTTATATCTCTACCTCTTTCCCAACTATGAACCAGAATGTTGGTTTCGCAGTGAGAGTGAATTTGTTTCAGTAGGAACAAAAAATGAGTTTAGAAGATCCCACGCAACTTAAGGTGTTAAGGTAATTAAACCACCCAACTAAACTCATATTATAAGATAAACCTATAAAACCAAAAAATCCCTTCACACTTTCGTGGAAGGGATTTTTTATTAGACTTGTGGCTCCTCCCGGATTCGAACCGGGGACACATGGATTTTCAGTCCATTGCTCTACCAACTGAGCTAAGGAACCAGCCTTGCTCCCTTATTTTGCAATAAGGAGTGCAAATATATACTTTATTTATAAAATGCAAAAGTTTTAGAGGTGCATTTAATAGAATTTAAATTTGATTAAACTTTACCATTTTTAAATCGCCTTACAAAAGTAAGTAAAAGTAGGAATGGAGCTATAAATAATGCTATTCTAGAAATATAATCTCCGTTACGGGCATAAAAAGTAGTTCCTTCCATTAATGGAACATCCATTCCAATAGAATTAGCTATTCCCCACTCTGCAGATTTAACTATTTCCCCTTTGGGGTTAATGAAACAAGTAATACCTGTATTAGCGGATCTTGCAATCCACTTTCTATTTTCTATTGCTCGCAATTGAGTATAGGCCAATAACTGTCTGTAACCTGGCGTATCGTGCCATGGTTGATTGTTATCTCCTCCATTTGCTATGCATTTATTATGATTGTGCCACCAAGCATCATTGGTACTTACCGAAATCATATTAGCTCCTTTTACAGAGAATTCACCCATAAACTCTCCATAAATAGATTCGTAACAAATAGTAGGGGCTATAACTGCATTTCCTATTTTAAAGTTCTTTGGAGCTTTTTCTGTCCCCAAAGTTCCACTAGTTCCTCCTAAGTCGAAAAAAGCTTCTAGAGGTTTAGTTATAAACTGAAAGGGTAAAGTTTCGGTACCTAATACAAGTTTCATTTTATGATAAATAGAAACCGAATCAGATTGATTGATAAGTAAAGTAGAATTATATGATTCGTAAAAACCACCACTCTCCATTGCTTTAGAAGCGGAGGAGTTTTCTTTATCAAAAAACTCATGAGTAGATGCTCCAGTCAACAAGCTAACATTGGGATGTTTTTTCAGGAAAATTTGAGACATTTGGACCTCATCAGAATATTGAATATTCGTTTCTTCCAAAGAAGAAGGCAAAGCAGTTTCTGGAGCTATAATTAATCTTGTGTTATCATCAATAGAGCTTTGGCTTACTTTCAATATATTTTTTGTTTGCTCTAAAGCGGATAGACCACCAACAAACTTTGTATAAGGATCGATATTAGGCTGTGATAAAACAACCCCAATTGTTGGATTATTTTCACCAGTATCAACAGCATTCAAAATAATATAGGATATAGAAATAGGCAATGCTAATAAAGCAGCTATTAAAACTAATTGTCCTTTTATGGCTTTGATAGTTCGTTCTTGTTTATATTTTTTCCAAATAGAAAAAGCTAGTAAATTAATTAAAATGACCCAAAGCGAACCTCCTTCTGTTCCAGTATACTCATACCACTGAATTATATCGGGGAAGCCAGCAAAGGCATTTCCAAAAGGAAGCCAAGGATGAGAAAGTGGCCAATTATAATCAATCCACTCAAAGGCTAATATATTAGCAACAAAAGCTATGTACCCTTCTTTTTTTCCAATATATCTTCTTGTTAAATGAAAAAACCAAAACGGAATTGCAACAAGAGCTGAACCTAATAAAAAAGCTAAAATAGATCCCTCTGGAGACGAGTGGTAAATCCACCAAGTAGAGACAAAATTGAAGAGTATAAAAATTACTAAAGCATGAACATATACTTTACCTGATGATAATTTCTTTGTAAGAATCTCTTCTTCTAAAATTAAAAAAGGAACTAAAGCAATAAAAACTAGAGGAAAAAACCCTGTTATTTCTACCCACGATAATCCTAGGATTAAACCACTTGATATAGATAGGGCGAAACGTTTTCCCATATTATCTTTCTATTCGTTTTTTAAATCTTAAAAGTAAAGAAGGTAATAAAACCAAGTTACAAAGCATTGCTACCAATAGTGTTATGGAAACTAAAATACCTAGCGCTTGCGTTCCTCCATAACTTGATGCAATAAATATTGAGAACCCAAAAAACAAAATGATTGACGTATAAAACATACTTACACCTGTCTCTTTTAATGCATTGTATACTGCTATGCTGATATCATTGTTATTGAGTTTTAATTCCTGCTTAAACTTAGCCAAGAAGTGAATTGCGTCATCAACTGCAATTCCAAGTGAAATACTAAAGACCAAGATAGTTGATGGCTTTAAATCCACTCCAAAATATCCCATTAATCCTGCTGTAAAAAGAAGGGGAATAACATTTGTAACTACCGAAATAAGAACTATCCAAAAAGACCTAAATAAGAATGCCATTAATAATGCAATTCCAAAAATAGCTAACAACAAACTGATTAATAAGTTAATTATTAAATACTTAGTTCCCTTGGCAAATGGTACAATAAATCCAGTTACTTGGTTTCCAATAAAAGTGTTCTCTATAGCTTGTTCAAGATTTTCAAGATCATTAAATGCAATTTCAGCATAATCCAAACCATCCAAATCGTACTTTTCATACATAGGACTTTCTGATTCTCTCAAAATTGCTAAATAAGAATATTCAACTGCTCTAAATTGATACATCATTGAATCCATGTAAGCAACCTTTTCTTCCTTGTTACCAGTCTTAACTTTATCTAAATAGATTAAAATTTGAGCTTTATCTGGATTAAGAATTTCATCTACTTTAGGCACAACCGAATTAATTATACTGTCTAACCTATCAATTCCCACATCCTTAATTTGTGAGGTAATTCTAGTTTTAGTTCCGGTAGAATCCATAAACATACTTAAAGAAATACCTACAGTAGTAATAGTATCCGCATCAAGTCTTTTAGAGATTTCGCGTAAATATCTATTCTCTGGAATTTTATAATCTTCTGGATTACCATTATAAATAACCGATTGGTTTACAAATTTAAGAGCATCAACCATAGAGGTTGTTCTCGATACTTCGTTAAATGATTCTAAATATCTTTGAACACTATCAATCTTAGTTAATACACTTCTTCTAAACCTATTCTTTTCAGTTTTTACATCTAGTACAACTTCAAAAGGCATTGTTCCCGCAAGGTTTTCCTGAAATACAATTAAATCAGTTTTCACCTTATCTCCGTTTGGTAAATCGTCTACCATTTTACCTGAAGGCTTAAGAAAGGTAATTCCAAAAATACAGATTACTACAAGAATACCTGAAGCCCAAAAAACTTGATTTTTTTTATGCCTTACGGTATGCCTCAATATAGACAATAACTTTCCTATCCAGTTTTTCTCGAGGTGCCTCATGTGCCTCTCTTTTGGTGGTTTAAAAAAGCTAAACAAAATTGGAATAAGCAGAGTAGTAAGTAAAAACAATAGAATGATACTGAAAAATGCTACAGATCCAAACTCTGCTAGCAAACTACTATTTGTAAAAATAAAAGTTCCGAAACCAAATGCAGTGGTAACATTGGTAAGAAAAGTAATGTGACCTATTTTAGTGATTACATTCTTTAATGCATATTCTTTATCATTTGATTCAAGATAAAGCTGCTGAAACTTATTTACCAAATACACACAGTTGGGTATTCCTATTACAATAATTAAAGGAGGAAGAAGTCCCATTATAACTGTTAACTTATAATTTAAGAGCCCAACAATTCCCATTGACCATACAACACCAATCATAACAATAAGCACTGATATTCCAACAACACGTATAGATCTAAAAAAAAAGAACAACACTAAAATAGTAATTGATAAAGACAAAACCATAAATTTAGCTAGCTCAGAGCTAATCTTCATCATGTTGTTTGCTCTTATAAAAGGAAGTCCTGTGTAGTAAACTTCTCCTTCAAATTTACTTTCATACTTATCTCCTATCTCAGTAATTTTGGTTACAAAAGTTCCTCTTTCCTTGGAGTTGAAAAAATCTGGGTTAACCATGAGTAACATAGCATGGAAGTTCTCTTTATCATTAAAAACGCTTCCTTTATAAAAAGGGAGACTTCTAATTTTCTTTTTTATTGAATCTAACTCGGCAGAATTTTTAACAGTATCGGGCGAAATTGGCAAAATAGCAAAAGGCTTATTACTATCTGGTTTTTCAATTGTATAAAAATTTGCTTCAGAAAAAGAGGAATCAATTCCTTCTATTTGGGATAATTCTTCTCCAAACTTCTTCCAATTATTGAATTTTTCAATTGTATAAAATTCAGAATCTTTTATTCCAATTAAAATATTGAAACCATCATTACCAAACATCTCCTTAAACTCAAGGTAAGCAATGTTGTCAGGATGGTCCTGAGGAAGTAGCTTTGGCATTTCATAATCCAGCTCAACAGAGGTAGCATGATATGCAAAAAAAGATGTAATTAACGCTAAGAATAGCAGGATAGGGATCCTAAAACTTAGTATAAAATGTGCGAGTTTTTCTCCCAAAATTTTTTTTGATAAATTTAATAAAAAATGGCTAACCTTTTGCAAAGTTAGCCATTATCATTAAGGTTTCTATTATGAGATTACTTTTTCAGTAACTTGGTAATCATTTTATCAATATCAGCATTGATTTCTTCAGCCATTTCAGCATCAATCAAAATTCTTCCACTGTGCTCATCATAAATCACTTTCTTTCTCGAAGCAATTTCAATTTGTCTTTGTGGTGGGATACTAATGAACGATCCTCCAGACGCTCCTCTTTCAACAGGAACAACTGCTAATCCGTTTTTAGCCCCTCCTCTAATTCTTCTGTAAGTTCTTAGTAATCTTTCATCTACCTTGTTAGCCTCTTTCTCAGACTTACCTTGTAAGATTTTTTCTTCGTTCTCAGTTTCAGAAATTATTTCATCTAATTCCTTATTCTTCTGATCCAAAAGATCTTGTTTTTCTTTTAATCTCTCAGCAGCTTCAATCAAGACTTCTTTTTTACTTTCAATCTTATATTTGAATTCTTTAATTTTTTTATCACACAATTGGATTTCTAATTCCTGAAATTCAATCTCCTTTGATAAAGAATCAAACTCTCTGTTGTTTCTTACGTTTCCTTGTTGAGTTTTATATTTTTCGATTATTTCTTTAGCATCAACAATCATGTTTTTTCTATCAGAAATATTAGTCTCAACTGACTCTAAATCAGCCTCAATAGTGTCTCTTCTAGTTGTTAAGCCAACAATCTCATCTTCCAAATCTTGAACTTCCAAAGGTAATTCCCCTCTGATTGTTCTAATCTTATCAATACTTGAATCAATAAGTTGAAGCGTATAAATTGCTCTTAA
Source organism: uncultured Flavobacteriales bacterium (assembly GCA_938009745.1). GTDB lineage: Bacteria > Bacteroidota > Bacteroidia > Flavobacteriales_D > CAJJDF01 > CAJJDF01. Next base: position 47,384 of record CALLII010000012.1, on the reverse strand, counting down.
CTTATCTTCTACCGTTTGAATTTTTTTTGCCATAACTTTATTACCTGATGAATTTAGAACTGCAAATGTACACATTTATTGATTAATCACGTTAACATTTAAGGAGGTTTTTGGGGATAAATAATAAAAAGATAGTTTTTTACTGGTAGGCTAGTATACTTTTTACCTTTTTTTTAATAATAATAGTGTAATTAAATTATTACATTTACGTCAGTCAAAAACAGAAATTGTTTGATTATAAAAGCGAATATATTTATGAAAATTAACTTTAACACATTTATTACTGCCACTTTTTTGGCTTTAACCTCAATAACAGGGTTCTCTCAAAATGATAGATCCAATTTTTGTGATCACGATCATGAATTATACGAAAGGGTTAAAACTGACCCTGAATTTAAAAGAGAAATAGATTCTATTGAAGCTGTTCAAAATGCAGCAATTGCTAACTACATTGCAAATAATTCTGCAAATAGAGCCACAGTTTATTACATCCCTGTAGTTTATCACATACTTCACGAAGGTGGTCCAGAAAACATATCAGATGCACAAGTAAAATCTGATTTAGATGATTTGAATGATATATTTAGAAAAAGAAATACTAACGTAAGTAATGTTGTTCCTGCATTTAGAAATATATCTGCTGATATTGAGATAGAATTTAGATTCGCGCAAAAAAAGAATGATGGAAGTTGCTTTAGTGGAATTACAAGAACTTTTAACTCTGCTGCAGCTAATACTGGTGGAAACACTGCCGCAGATGCAGTAAAAGCTACCCATGGAGATTTTCCTGGAAACAAATACATGAATATTTATATTGTAAAAAGTTTTGGAACGACTGGTGCCGCAGGTTATACATTTAGACCTGGACCTCCATACCAAGCTGATATGAGAAATGGAATACATGTTTTACATACATACTTAGGAAATATTGGAACTTCTATTCAACCAGGTTTTAATACCACAATAGCTCACGAAGCAGGCCATTGGCTTAATTTAGCCCATACTTGGGGTAACTCTAATAATCCTGGTATTGCTAGTAACTGTAATGGTGATGATGGTGTATCTGATACCCCAAACACAATTGGATGGACAAGCTGTAATGTAGGCGGTACTACATGTAATAGCCTTGATAACGTAGAAAATGTAATGGAATATTCTTATTGTTCTAAAATGTTTACTGAAGGTCAAAAAACTAGAATGAGATCTGCATTACTTTCAGGTGTTGGAGGAAGAAATAATTTAATAAGTGCTGCTAACCAAGCTGCAACAGGAATTTTTTCTGACATTATTTGTAAAGCCGATATTTACACTGAAAATACTACAGTATGCCAAGGTAATCCGGTTCAGTACAATGATAATTCTTATCACAATGCTACAAGTTGGAACTGGACTTTCCAAGGAGGTACTCCTTCTACAAGTAATTTAGAAAATCCGATAGTGGTTTACAACAGCCCTGGAAGGCATTCTGTAAGCCTAACAGTATCTAATGCTAGTGGAACAGAAAGTGTTGCAAAGCAAAGATATATAAGGGTTGTTTCTTCTTGGGGTGCTAGCGCACCATTTAGCGAAGGATTTGAAACAAGCGACTTTCAGTTCGAAGATAATTGGGAAAATACTTCTGGAGACACTACCTTCTGGAAACTAAGTAACTCTAGCTCAAGCGGAACTAAAAGCGCTATGTTGAATAACTATAATATCATTAATGGAGCAACAAGTGAACTAGGTAGTAGAACATTTAACCTCGGTGGAATGAGTGCTGCAAATTTATCATTTAAATATGCATATGCTAGAAAATCAACTACTGGGGTAGAGGTTGTACAATTATTAATATCTAACGATTGCGGAGAGAATTGGATAATTGCCAGAGGTCTAAATCAAACTACCGGAGCTACTGATTCTGAGTTTTTTCCATCTAATTGGTCTACTGTAAACTATAACATTAACAATAGTTACTTTACTCCAAATTTTAGATTTAAAATAAGAATGGCTAGTGGTGGTGGAAATAATTTCTTTATTGATGATATAAACATTAGTTCTACTGTTGGTGTTGAAGAAACTAATTTCTTATCATCTGCAACTATATATCCAAATCCTATGGTTAGTAACACTACATTGTCGTTAGATTTAATTAAACAATCAGAAGTTACGGTAAACTTAATTAATGCTGTTGGTCAAACTGTGAGTGTAATATCAGCAGGTCAAACATTAAATGAAGGAAATACAACATTTGAAATCCAAAAGAACCAATTATCAAAAGGTGTCTATTTTGTCCAAATAAATGTAAATGGAAACATGAGCATGAAAAAATTAATTATCAACTAAATATCTAATAAGAATTTAGTACAAAAAAACCCGACTCGATAATATCGAGTCGGGTTTTTTATTTTTAATGATTTATAATTTTTTAGTTCGCATCAAATACTTCTAAAATCACATCTTTGTACATGTGACCGAATTGAGCTAAGCACCATACTTTAAGGACTAAAGCTTCATTTGGTTTAACCCATTTTACTGCTTTCTTAAGCTCTTTCCTGAAAAGATATTTGTCGAAACTGATTTTACTGAGAATAGTTTTACTTAGTTCTAACATAGTTATCGCCTTTTTTTGTTGAATCTAAAATACGTCAAAAAAGATGAACTATTGCATGGTCTTAACAAAAGTTATCAAATTTTAACATTTGACAGGTTAACAATTAATTAACCTTTTGTAAACCAGACTTTAATCTATCTACAGTCTCTTGTTTCCCAAGTATAGCTGCAATCTGGAACATTGAAGGCCCCATTCCTTTACCAGTAACTAAAACCCTGAAATTAGGCAACACAGCACCCATCCCTAGTTCATTATCTGTTAGGTAATCCTTAAAAGCTACCTCAACATTTTCTGCAGAAAAATCAGTTATTTCTTCGAACTTTACAATTAATGCTTCAATAATTGCTGGAGTAGTTTCTTTCCACTTCTTTTTAATAGTTTTAGCATCAAATTCTGAAGGAGCTTTAAAATAAAAGTCATCTTCGGTCATATCAGCAACAAAAACAGCTCTCTCTTTCAATAACTCCGAAACTTTAGATAAGTATTCATCTTCTACTTCAACATCTAATAAAGGCTTTAATAATGAGGCTAACTCTTCGTTAGATTTCATTCTTAAAAATTGCTCGTTGAACCATTTTGTTTTTACTGGGTCAAATTTTGCTCCAGACTTCCCTACTCTTTCCAAAGAAAAAGCTTGAACCAATTCATCTAAACTAAATATCTCTTGCTCTGTCCCAGGATTCCATCCCAAAAAAGCCAACATATTTACAAAAGCTTCTTTAAAATATCCATCTTCTCTGTAACCTGCAGAAATTTCTCCTGAAGCAGGGTCTTTCCATTCTAATGGGAATACTGGAAAACCTCCTTTTGCTCCGTCTCTTTTGCTTAATTTCCCTTTACCATCTGGCTTTAGGATTAATGGTAAGTGAGCAAACTTTGGCATAGAGTCTTCCCATCCTAAATACTGGTATAACAATACGTGAAGTGGTGCAGATGGCAACCATTCTTCTCCTCTAATTACATGAGTAATTTTCATTAAGTGATCGTCTACAATATTGGCTAAATGATAAGTTGGTAATCCATCCGATTTGAATAAAACTTTATCATCCATATTGGCAGTATTAACTACTACCCATCCTCTAATTTCATCATGAAATCTTACTTCTTCATTTCTCGGAAGCTTCATTCTGATAACGTAATTCTCACCACTTTCAATTCTTTGTGTAACCTCATCTGCCGATAAGCTTGTCGAGTTTTTTAAATACTGTCGAGTAATTGCATCATAAGCAAAAGTTTTTCCTTCTTTCTGGCTTCTTTCTCTTGCTTCTGTTAATTCTTCTGATGAATCAAAAGCATAATAAGCTCTGTCGTTATCCAACAAAAAATCTGCATATTCCTTATATAAATGCATTCTTTCGCTTTGCTTGTAAGGACCATATTCTCCTCCTACTCCTTGCCCCTCGTTATGAGGAATTCCTGCCCATTTCAATGAGTTAATTACATATTCCTCTGCTCCTTCAACAAATCTTTTTTGATCTGTATCTTCTATTCGAAGTATAAAATCTCCTCCGTGTTGTTTAGCAAATAAATAATTGAACAATGCTGTTCTTACTCCTCCTATATGAAGTGGTCCTGTTGGGCTTGGTGCAAATCTTACTCTTACTTTTTCTGACATATTTTTCTTCTTAGAATGTTAGAATCTAGAATTATAGAATTTAAGTTATGTTAGCTCTTGTAACATTCTTTTCTCTTGCTTCTTATTTCTTTTCTCTTGTTTCTTTCTTATTATTAAACTCGGCTCATTTTCATGGCTTTAAGCATCCAAGTTGGCAGGCTCTTTTCTGGATCTCTCTTTTTGAGATTAATGTACCAACCTATTTTTTTCATTAGTGGAACTTTGTGAGTTTCTACAAACTCAATAAGCGCTCCATCTGGGTCTTCTATGTAAGAAAACCTTCCTGCTGCTTCTCCCATATCGAATGAGTTGTCACTATCTACTGTAAAAGGAAATCCTGCAGATTCACAGTCTTTTTTAAGCATATCCATTCTTTGTACATCAAAACATAAGTGAATGAATCCCCAATCTCCCCAAAATCTGTTTTCAAATATTTTTCTTGGGTTCCCTCCTATTTCTTGAACTAATTCAATTGTAGTTGGGCCTAATAATTTTGCAAATGCTCCTACTTTGTCTTTCTTGTGTGACAATTGAACTCTACGGAAAGTTTTTCCTCCAGATGGCAATCCTTTGAAACAGGAAAATTCTGCTGTTTCATCAAAATCAATGGTTTCGTAACCCAGAACATCTTGGTATAGCTTCAATGATTTTTCCATATCAGATACTCCCAGGATTGCTCCTGCAACTCCACCAGTTTTTGCTGGATGCTTGGTATCTACAAAAAATCCTTTTCCTTCTACTATGTTAAATATGTTTCCATTAGGATCTTTTACAAAAAAGTTTTCTTCTCCAACAGGATTCTTAGTAATATCTCCTAAAATATCTACTCCCTTTTTAGTTAAAAAATTAAAAGTTGCTTTTACATCTCTTGACTTAATCTTGCAGCTGTAGATACCTAAATCGCCCAATTGAATATCAAATTCAGCTTTTTCGGTATTACGAGAAGTGTATTGCCATATCTCAAAACCACCTCCACTCTCCATGTTCAATGCAAGAGTTGCAGTACGACTTTGTACTTTGTTGCCTGTATAATCAATCATCAAAGGAGCTTCCGCAGCTTCTTCAAACACTTTGATATCTATCCCAAACATTTCTCGGTACCAAGCAAATATTTTCTCTACATCAGGAACTCCAATTCCCATTTGCTGGATTCCACTAATTATCTTCTCCATTTTGTTGGTTTTGAATTAGGTTGCAAAGATAGTATTTTAGTCTGTTTTTGTAATTGAAAATATGAAATTCCGTTCAAACGAAACTTTTGTCTCATGCACTTTCAGAAATTCAAGTTTATTTTTACTTGCAATTGCCTTAATTGTTTCAATTTCACAATCTTCTGATAATATCATTAAAATGGTAGAATTGGGAACAAAGGATGCTAATTGAATAAACAGATTTTCGAAATAAATAAAATCCTCTCCGCAAAACCAAGCCATCTCTTTCATTTCTGAAGGATTCTTGGGGTAATAAGGTGGATTAATTATAATATAATCGAATTCTTTTTGTGAAATATTTTGAAATAAATCGGAGACTAAAGCATTAACTTTTAGCTCATTTTTACTGGCAGCTTTATTTAAAAAATCTATTGCTATAGGGTTTATATCACTTGCCGTTACAACTCCTCCCTTAGAAGCTGCAAACAAAGAAATAATACCTGAACCACAACCTAATTCCAAAACTGATTTGTTAGTTAAATCCAGCTCATTAATGTAATCCAATAAAATCTTTGTGCTGATTGTAAAGTGAGGTGGAAAAACTTCGGGATGGACCAAAACAGATATTTCTTTGTATGAATATTTTCTTGGTTTGCTATGGAACTTAAACGAAAGAAACTTTAGAAAAGGATGAGCTATTTTTTTAATTAAATTTCTCATTTATTCAGAATAAAATCCTTCAATTTCTGGCTGACGGTATTTCCATATCTTAAGCCATGCTTTTATTTCATAGGGGTAAGAATACCATCCTAATTTATATCTTGCAACAGCAGTAGTTCTTACTATTGCTCTTTTAAGTTTAGTTACTCTAAAATCCGATACTGTAGGGAAAACTCCTTGTAATACCGTTTCAAAATCTTTAATTCGACTTATCATTTTAGGAGTTAACCATGGTGTAAGAGGATTTTTTCTTAAGTCAAAATTTTCCCAAACTGGCGAAATCCAATCTTCTAATTTCTCTGGAAAGTTAAACCCTGCTTCAGTTATGGTTTTATAAAGTTCCGAGCCTTCAGTTGGAACAGGACTGTATAAATAAATAATAATCTCTGCTTGTGAGTTTATTTTTTTAATCTTTTTAATAAAATTAATATCCCAGTTTATTTGGTCAAATACTTGTTTTTCAGTTTCTAAAGGTAATCCCAAAACGAAAGATAATTCTGGAATAATGTCTGCTTTTTTCATTCTTAGTACAAACTCCTCAATCATAGCTCCAGTTTGAGTGCCTCCTTTATTCATTTGCTTTAGCACTTCATCATTTCCTGTTTCAGCACCCAAAAATATCATTACGCAACCTGCTTCACGCATTAATTTCAGTTCTTCATCTGAATATTTATTTAATGTATCTATTCTTCCTTCTCCCCACCACTGAATTCCATCATCCTTTACTAATTCACAAAAAGCCATTACCCTTTTTCGAGAAGTAAAAAAGTTGTTGTCGTGAAATTCTATTGCATCAATTCCATATGAATCTTTAAAAAACTTAACGTCTTTATAAATAGACTCTGCTGATTTTCCTTGCCATCTTGCATTGTAAATTGGCACTACCGCACAAAACGAACAGGAGAAAGGACATCCCATACTAGAGTGATATGCAAATGTTTTCTTACCCATGAAAGTCTTAGATAAATATCCTTCAAGAGGATAAAATTCATTGAGGTATTCGTAAGGTAAATCGGGTAATTTGTCTTGGTTCAATAAAGCCTCTTTAACGGTTTTTGTTATAGTATTGTTCTCTTCTAAGTAAATAAGATTTTTGATTTTAGGTATCTCATCCAACTTGTTTTCTTCTAAAGCCCCTATCAAGGATGGAAAAGCAACATCTCCGGGACCACTCACGATATAATCTACATATCCAGAATTGATAGAAACCTTATATTGGTTTGCTGCAAAATATCCTCCCCAAACTGTAATTGAATCTGGAAATTGTTCTTTTATTTTTTTAGTGAAAGGTATTGCCTGCTGTAACTGAGGACCTGGCATTACTGTAGAACAGAAGTATTTGAATTCTCCTGTTTTAAAATAGTTTTCAATTGTTTTATAAGGATCTTTCTCTAAGTTTCCGTCTACAAATACGTACTCAAATTTACCATGAATAGATGCTCCAACTTGAAGTATAGAGTTAGGAATTCTATGCTTTGCATTAGCACTTCTCGGATTGAATATTATTATTTTATTTTTCACTTTAATTATTTAAACTGCACTACAACATCTACTACAACCAGGGAATAATCCTCCTGCTGAACTAAGATCTTTTCTTAATTTTGATAACACTTCCGATTGCCAAATCTGTTTTAATGAAGATTCATAAATATTTCCTACTGAAAGATTATAACATCTTCCATGAGCAGGTATTACACTTCCATCCGATTTTATCATCAAATTTGTAAATACTGCATTGCATGATTTCCCTATGAATTTTGTTGTATTGAAATAATAATTTTTCAATGCTGCCATAGACTGGAGTTCAGGCGAAAAAAATATGTTGAATGGGTATAAATCACTTTTAATTTCTTTTATCTCTTTGTATAATAATTCCAAGTCCATTTTAGAAAAATCTATCAAATCAACATTTGAATCATAGGTTGGATAGTCTATGCCCCATTTTGATTCATTGTGAATTTGAGCTGATTCTTTAGTATTAAACTGAGTATGCATAAACCCAATTTCATGGATTGGATAAGGTTTCAATGCGGTTAACAATTCTTTTAAATGCCCAATATTCCATTCAGTAATTGCACAAATTACTGATATTTTTGGAACATGTTTTTGTGCAGAAATCAATTCTATTCCTTCAATTGCTTTCTGAAAAGATTTCTTGTGCCCTCTTATTTCATTATGAATATCTTGTGGACCATCCAATGAAATAAATAATTCATCTAATTTAACTTCTGATAATTGAATGGCTTTTTGTTTTAAACTTAATGCATTAGTAGTGACTGATGTATATAAGTTTTTATCTCTGGCTAATTGTAAAGATTCAATTAAATGAGGATATACAATTGGTTCTGTAAAAGCATAAGCCAACTTAGTCTTAGGAAAATACTCGGCAGTTTGATTTATCACATTAGAAATTAGCTCTAAAGGCATGTTTATTGGGTGGGTTCCAACTAAGTTCTGAGCAAAATTACTATCAAGATTTTTTGTCCCAACATCACACATTTTACAATGTAAGTTGCATACATTATTTACACCTAAAACTATATAAGCAGGTGGGAATAAGTACTTCTGTGGAAGCACTTTTTTATTTAAATTTTTTAAAACGTCTGCTGTACTCATTTAATAAGTTTAGTAAAATCTAATTATCAGTTTTTTATACTAACCGATGGGATAGTGTAATTTGTGCTTACAAGATAAACAATATTGAATTGAGTTATTATTTCTTTTTGGCACTAATTACATAATAATCACCAAAACCCTTCAGAAATCCTGTTCTGTTGCAAAAAGCATCAAATTTAGTAAGGAAAATAAATGATCTTTTGTGGTTTACAGGAAAGTTATATGAGCTACCAGAGGGGCCAATTGTAAACACATTTTCTACTTTAATTTCTTTAAAATCTTTTTTTAAGATTTTACTTACAGCTTGGGCTGAATGATAGAAAGTTCTTACTTTTTCTCCCTCAACATTTGCAATCACTCCTCCTTTTTTTAATCTCCTAAAAGCGGATTTTTTTCCTTTAAAAATCTTAAACCATTCGTAAAAAGTAATTTTTGGCATTATAACTAAAGTGATTACTCCGTTCGGTTTTATAATCTTACTTGCATCTTTTAAAATATCAGTCAAAGCAGGAAAATCAATACAATTTAATCCTCCAAAATTAGAAAACAATCCTCCAAACTGTTCTTCTTCAAAGCTTCTTAAATTCTCAAACGATAGTTTTTTACAGCTTAGGTTTTCTTGTAAATTATTGATAGCTATTTTAGTTTCAACCTCCTTAAGCATCCCTTCTGCAATATCTGTTGCCAAAACTTTATGTCCTTTTTTGGCGAGATAAAGTGCATCTAATCCAGAACCACAGTTTATCTCTAAAACCGAACTATTTGGCTCTAACCTAGTGAGTAAATGCGCCCGTATTTTTTTTCTTTTATACTGAATTAAAGTAGAGTTTTCTTCTAAGTCCTCATATTCTTGAGCAATTTTAGAGAATCCTTTTTTAACCGAAGTTTCTTGCTCATTATTGATATACTTTAACCATAAAAAAGGTGATTGATTGCTATTAAATAATTTCGCCCATTTTCCATTTTTAGGTTTATAAAGAACATCAAAGCTTTTAGTAGAGTTTATGTTGTGATGAAAATAATAGTCACTTAGTTTTTCATTACCTAAACTTTTGTAGTAGAATTTAGTTCTTTCCTCAGCTTTCATAATTTCATTAGAACCATAAAAGGGAGAATCCAGAATATGAATTTCTCCATTTGGTATTAAAAACTCTTTTAATTTATCAAATAAAATATCAAAGTCAGGAAAATATTGAACAGAAGCATTTAATGTAATTAAGTCGAATTTATTATTAAACATTGTTGATTCATCAAAAATATTGTGATACAAAAACTTAATACTTTCTGAACTAAAGATGCGAGCTGCCTGCTCTAATTCTGTTATATTTAAATCAACTCCAATAACATTAGAGTTTGGTTTTACTTTTGCCATTGCAGCTGTAAACCAACCATTTCCACAACCTAAATCTAATATGTTTTTTACGTCTTTTTTAACTAAATAGGATGAAAATCGAGTTGTGGTATTTTCTCTTAATTCCCATTCATTGTGTAATTTATAAACAGAACTGGTTTTTGGTAAAAGCTTAACTTCATCATCTGATAAAACTCTAGATTCTTTATCTCGAGTATCAATATAAAGTGATTCAAATTCCTGCTCAACTTCCGAAATGTAGATTACTCCATTCTTTTTTTTGAAGGGAGAAAAATCAATTATATCTGAAATAGTATGAGGCAATTAATTAAGTTAATTTAAAGAAACAAGTTACAAAAAAAGGGACGATAAAATCGTCCCTTTCATTTTCAATATTTACTTTTTTAGTTAAAACGGTAAATCATCTCCTCCATCACTTCCAGAATCAAATGGTGATTCAGAAGTTGGTAATGGTGCGGCATTATCTGGCACTACATTTCCTTCTGGTGAAGCTCCTGCTGCTCCTTTATCAATTTTCCATGCGTTAAGATTCACAAAATACTTTCCATTGTATTCGTTTCCTCTTAGATTAAAATGCACTGTTACATCTTCGTTTACTGCGAAGTTATCTAACATAGCACATTTTTCTTTGTACACTTCAAACTTAATGTCTTGTGGATACTGTTCTTGAGTAGTAACTACTACTTCTCTTTTTTCAAATCCACTTCCAAACGTTTGTTTGTCAAATATCACTTTTACTTTTCCTGCTAATTCCATTCCTTATTTTTTATATTATTTAAGATTCTACAAAGGTATTAATTCATATCAAGATTTTGATAATTAATCTAACCCGATACTCACAATATATCAACAATTACTCATTAAAAGCCAAAAGCGTCATCCAAGCTTCTTTCAGCCTATCTTCTTTCAATTCTTGTTTGGCTCTTTTGTGAAGCTCCAATTCTAGCTTATCTTGTTCGTCTTCTAAATCGACAAACAACTCACTTAATTCAATTAATTTATGGTCGTTTACGTCTGTTTCGTTAGGTAATTCTTCTATTCCTCCTAATTTACCAAGGTCGTTTCCTGATAAGATTTTACTGTTTTTAATGTCTTCTGGGATAGCATCATAACCTACTCCAATTGTCATAATTGGCTTCTTAATTTCGAACATGGATTCGGCATTTGCTCTGCAATACCAGTTTCCTCCCATTCGGGATACTAAATCAATTTTGTGCTGATCTATTGCTCCGTTTTCGTCTAAAATAGATTCATCAATATGAATTTTGGTTACTTCGCAAATTACTAAGTTTCCTGCACCTCCTTCGGTTCCTAACTCTACCACTTCGTTTACTTTACACTCAAATTGTACGGGAGATTCTTTTACTCTGAATGGCCTCACAGTTTCCGAAGCTATTGGAGTTAATCCCGATTTTACAAATTCATCAACATCTGCACCAAAAGGTGAACTAGCTAAAGACATTTGCTCTACAATACTGTAATTCACAATATTAATTACTACTTCAGCCACTTCTTTTACGTTATCAAATGTATTTTTAGTAGTGTTAGTTCGTCCGCTACGAGCTGGAGAAAACACCATAATTGGTGGATTAGCACTAAATACATTGAAAAAACTAAATGGAGCTAAATTTTTGTTCCCATCTTTATCAATTGTACTTGCAAAAGCTATTGGACGAGGTCCAACTGCTCCCAATAAATAGTGATGTAATTTTGGTACAGTAATTTCTGAAGGAGTAATTGTAAGCATAATTAAAATTTGTTTTACCAAAGATAAGAATGAATGGAAACAATTGAACAAAAAACAACTGGCATTTCGTATTTTTATCCTTGTAATGATCCAAAATAGTCACGACATATTAAAACAATATTGGGGTTACGATTCTTTTCGTGATTCGCAAGAAGATATTATTAACTCCGTTTTGGATGGGAATAATACACTAGCTTTGTTGCCAACTGGAGGAGGTAAATCTATATGCTATCAAATTCCCGGAATGCTTAATGAAGGAATATGCATTGTAGTTTCTCCCCTTATTGCTCTTATGAAAGATCAGGTTGAGAACCTGAACAAAAGAGGAATAAAGGCTTTGGCTATTTTCTCGGGAATGAATAAACGAGAAATAGACATTGCACTAGATAACTGTGTGTATGGCGATTACAAGTTCCTATATGTTTCTCCTGAGCGCTTGCAAACTGAGATTTTTCAGGTCAGAGTAGCTAAAATGAAAGTGAATTTAATTGCGGTAGATGAATCTCATTGTATTTCGCAATGGGGTCACGATTTTAGACCAGCTTATCAAAAAATTAAGGATTTAAGAGAGGTTATAGATAAGTCTGTTCCTTTTTTGGCAGTTACTGCTACGGCTAATAAGCGAGTGATTGAAGATGTTTCGGAGCAATTATCTATCGAAAAAGAGAACATCATAAAACAAAGTTTCGCAAGGGAAAATTTAGGATATTTAGTTCTGCAAGAAGAGAATAAAAGAGAACGACTTATTAAGATTTTGAAAAAGGCAAACAGCTCTTCCATTGTGTATACCAATACAAGAAAAAGCACTATGGAAGTTGCTCAATACTTAACCCAAAATGGTATTTCTGCAGATTATTACCATGGTGGTTTAGGGCAACAAGACCGAGATGAAAAACAGAAAAACTGGATTGACGAAAAAGTAAAAACCATTGTGGCTACCAATGCTTTTGGGATGGGAATTGACAAACCGAATGTTCGTGTAGTTGTACATATGGAACTACCAGCTTCACCTGAAGCTTACTTTCAAGAGGCAGGGAGAGCAGGAAGAGATGGTAAAAAGTCTTTTGCGGCATTACTTTACAAACCAAGTGATAAACTAAGCCTAGAAAGATTTCATGAACTGGAGTTTCCAGAATTAGATATGATCAAAAAAGTATATAATGCACTTGGGAACTACTTTAGGTTGGCAATTGGTGGCGGACAGTTTACTAATTATGAATTTAACATTACTGAGTTTTGTAATCAGTTTAATTTTCAGGTAATTGTTGCACATCATTGTCTATCTATTTTATCATTGGCTGATTATGTTTTTTTATCAGAAGCTATTTATCGTCACCCAAGAGTTAAATCTATAGTTTCTAATTCGGAGCTTTATACGTTTCAAGTAAGAAATGCTCCATACGAGGGGTTAATTCAGTTCTTATTGAGGAAGAATGAAGGAATTTTTGATAGTTATTGTAAAATATCTCCTTACCTAATTGGTAACGCTCTTAAAAAGACTGAAAAGGAAGTAGAAACAATGCTTGCTCACTTAACTTCTATAGAGATAATTGATTATCAGCCAGCTTCGGATGTTCCTTTGCTTACTTATACCCAAGATAGAGTTCATGAAGACAGGTTAAGAATTCCTAAAGAGATTTATGCTGATAGAAAGAAGATCAAGAAATCTCAATTGGATTTTATGTTTAAATACTGTGAGTCGGAAGTAATTTGTAGAAGTAAATTACTACTGTCTTATTTTGATGAATCAGAATTCGAAAACTGTGGTATTTGTGATATCTGCATAGCTCAAACCAAGAAGTCTATTTCCAATAACACTTTTTCTTTCATTGATAAAAAACTTGTTGCTCTATTACAATCTGAATCAAAAAGTATTAAAGATTTGGTTAACAGCCTAGGCTCTTTTGGTGAAAAAGAAGTTATTGAAGTAATTCAATGGAAGCTAGACAATAATGAACTTGCCCAAACAGAAAATCACCAATTAAAACTCACAAAAAAAGAGGTGTAAAACACCTCTTTAATTCTAAACTATTTAAACTACTTTCTAAATTTCTTTCAAGAAATTTGTGTGGCAATATCCTTCAACATCATTACTTTTTACATGATACCAATCACTTTGTGGTTTTTTTACAATTTGTACTTGGCTTCCGTTAGGAAATTTTCCAACTACGTCATGGTCAGTTCCAGCACCTCCTCTTACATTAAGGTTACTTCCTTTAGTAACAACCTTCATCATAATGTTTCTTGGAGTTAAATCTTCTAATTCTACATTATTTACAATTGCACTAGTTGAGCCAGAATTAGTAGTAACCTCAGCTAATTTCTGAAGTTGCTCTCCTGTTTCTACAGTACCGCCTAAATGAAAAGTATTGTTTTCAAATTGAAATTCCATTCTCGAAGTATCTACTCCTCTTGCTTGAATAAAATTTTGTGCTTCTGCAATTTGCGAATTAACTTCACTTTCTGCATTATTTAAATTAGCTTGTGCATTTCGAGCTGCTTCAGCTGCTTTTCTTTGAATATCTTCTAAACTCATTTCTAATTATTTTTTTTGTTAGACTTAAATATAACAATAATTAGTGAGTTTAATACTATGCAATTTCTTTCATGAAATCCGTTAAACGTCTTCGAGCTATTGGAATGTGCTCTCCATTAGTCATTACTGCAAAATTACCCATTTGTCTTGAAAGCTCTTTCAAATGATTGTGTTTGTTAATAATGAAGGACTTATGAACTCTATAAAAAATATGAGGATTAACTTTTTCTTCATATCTCTTAATCGTCTTACTACTTATAATCTTTTTACCAGAGGTCAAAAATATTTCAGTATAATTTTCACTTGCTTTAAAATATAATATATCCTTATTCTCAATGAACATATATCCACTTCGAGTAGGAATTGCAATTTTAGCAATTTCATCTTCGGTAGTAGCTTGGTTTTTATGTAGGTCATCCCATACTATGTTACTCAATTTCATTACTTTTTCTTGAGCTTTTTGTAATTCGTCAATATCTATTGGTTTTTGGATATAGTCAATCGCATCAGCTTTGTAAGCTTTAAGAGCAAACTCAGAATGAGCTGTTGTAAACACTACTGAAAATTTTCTGTCGTCATATTGGTCTAAAAGAGAAAAACCATCTCCTCCGGGCATTGCAATATCTAAAAAAACAACTTCGGGATTAAATTGATTAATAAGAATCTTGGCCTGATTAACATTACTTGCCATTCCTACAACATTTAGGCTTGGACAATAATCATTTATAAGTATTTGCAAATTTTCTCTAGCATTTGCTTCATCATCAATTATGATAGTATTAAGTTTCATAGCCTGTTGTTTTTAAGATCGTTATTATACCATAATGTACGTAATTGTTAGCGCTTTGTTAATGGTTTTTGGTGTATCTACCCTAATTTTGAGCCAGTGGGAGGCATTATTGATTAAACGGTAATTGGTAAAGAATTTTATGTTTATCAAAAAATTAGTTTCTTTACGTTTTCATATTATAATTGAACTATGTACTCAAAAGAAGAAAGTAAAAGACTACGAAAGGACTTCTGGACCTCATTTGGGATATACATGAAAAAGTACAACCATCAATATGAAAATAAAATAAGGTGGGTAAATTACAACACCAAGTGCAAAGACATTTACTTTAGGTTAGATGTTACCAAGAAAAAGGCTTTTTTCTCTTTTGATATTCAACACAATGATGACGGTTTGCGTGCTTTGTTTTATGAGCAGTTTGAAGAATTAAAATCAGTAATTACTGATTCTTTTGAGCACAATCTTATTTGGGAACCAAATTATGATAGGGATTATGGGGATGTTTCAAGGATATATGTGGAGCTACATAACGTATCAATTTTTAACAAAGATACTTGGCAAGAAACCTTTCAGTTTCTAGAAAAAAATATTGTGAGCGCCCATGATTTCTGGGATGATTTTGGAGAGATATTTAAGAATCTAGAAAACTAGCAATCTCTTTACAAACTCCAAGCAATTCCAAAACTTGGTAGTATTGGTAGTTGGTATACTTTTTCAGCAGTTAATCTATCTACGTAAAAAATGTTTTCACGGTTGTAGATATTTGTGATTCCAAAGTTAAGTTCCAACTCAGAATTTTCTAGCTCTATCAATTTTTTGATGTTTACATCAAACCTGTGGTAAGTTGGCAATCTTCCTTCGTTAAGATTAGCGTAAACAGCAGTTAATTCGTCTGCGTTAGCTTGTGTAATGTCTGTTCCTGTTCCTTCGTCAAAATCAATCTTTTGGTAATAACCTTGAGTTTGAGTAAAAGGTAATCCAGTTCCAAAATTCCATCTAGCATTTATTTGCCAATCTTCTTTTTTTCCAAATTTGTAAGTCCCCAAAAAGTTAATCGAGTGTCTTCTATCAAATACAGGAGCGTATGTTCTTACACCATCCCATCTTGTTACTTTACCAAGCGAATAAACTCCCCACAAACGAAGTTTTTTATTGTTGTATTCTGTAACAAAATCTACTCCGTAAGCATCACCAGTTTCAATTACAAAATCTTTAACCAAGATTTCAGGAACATCTAAATTATCACTTTCGTTAAAAATTTTGTTTCTATTTATATTAGTAAGCTGAGTAAACCTTTTGTAATAACCTTCTACATTTATACTTACCTTTTTAGATAAATCTACCTCAGCACCTACGATTAAGTGATTTGCTTTTTGTAGCGAGTGCGTTACATCTCTAGTATTTCCATCTTCGTCAGTAAATTCATTTTGTAAATTTTCTGGTCCTGATAAGAAACCGTAAAATAAGTTTACCACATCTCTATCAGAGTTTGCTGCAATTAAGTTTTGAGAATACATCCCGGCTGCTAACTTAATTCTAAAGTTTTCATCTACGTTATACTTGAACCCTAATCTTGGCTCAGGGGAAGCTTCCTTTAATGTTGCATAATACTGAAGCCTAAAACTTGGCTCAATTACCATCAATCCTTTTACAATTCTGTAGGAAATGTATGAACCAATCTCTGTAGTATTTTCTTGTTGAGATATTGTTGCATTGGTAGAATTCACATAACTAAAATCTGTTCCAAAACCCGAAACTTCAATACCGTATTTTAATTCACTTTCCTTAATGAAGTATTTAAAATCAAACCCAAAATTAAAACTGTTTATCCCAGAAGAACGTGTTTGACCATTTAGCTCAGTTAGGTTTAAGTTATAATCCGAAATAGAGAATTTACCTTCAATCAATACTCTAGAGGAACCTGGAACCAATAAGAAATTTGATCCAACTCCCCAAGAACCCCAACTTAAGTTTGAGATAGATCGGTAATTTACATTATCCCTAAAGTTAAATCCAAATAAGTTAAATTTACTTCCATTTCTACTTTTGAAAGTTAGTTTTCCATATAAATCAGTGAATCCAAAAGGTAATCCTTCCCCTGTGGTATCAATATATGGATACAATACTTTAGAAGTTTGATCTAAGTATGAGTGCTTACCAGTTAAAACATAAGATATAGTTCCATCTCCTTCTTTCTTCGCTTTTTTTAATGGTCCTTCAAGAACTACCTTTGCCATAAATGGTGATGCAGAAAACCTTGCTTTAGTAGAATTTGGATTTCCATCACGCGTAGTAATATCCATTATAGAAGAAATTCTACCTCCATGCTCAGCATTAAATCCACCAGTGTAAATGTCAGCATTTCGAATAATTTCTGTTTCGAAAACGGAGAAAAAACCAATTGAGTGAAATGGATTGTAAATAATCATTCCATCAAGTAATACTTTGTTTTGAATTGGAGAACCACCTCTTACATACATTTGCCCTCCTTGATCACCAGTTGTTACAACTCCTGGCACAGTTTGGAAATAGGTTGCAATATCAGCATCACCTCCAATTGCAGGAATATCTTTTATATCATCACCAGTTGCTTTGGTCATTGACATTTTTATCTCTGTCCTAGCTTCTTGTTGCTCCGCACTTACATCAAATTCATCCAACATCTTAGTATCTTCTGTCAAATAAATGTTCTTAGAAATGATAGTATTACTACCTATAGTAACAGGAAATTCAAAAGTTTGATAGGATAAGTTAGCTACAGTTAGTATGTATTCTCCTGGAGCAATTTTAGTAATACTGTAATACCCATTTACATCTGTAGAAATTCCAATGGATGTCCCTTTCAACATTACCGTAGTAAAAATAACGGGCTCTCCAGACTCTTTGTCATAAACAAATCCTTTAATTGTTCCTTCTTGAGTAAAAGAACTTAAAGTAATAAATAAAGCAAGTAGAATTGAAAAAAAATTCCTCATAGTATGAATAAAAATTTTTGAAGTGTGAATGTATTAAAGATAAACGGATTGACAAAGCGAATAAATCTTAATTTTATACCACTTAGCTTATATACAATCGGTATAAATTAGGTCTGTTGCCCCAGTTCTAGATTGAATAAAATTTTTGTTTAAATCTATTTTTCTGGCCAACACTTTTTTGTTTTCGAGAATTAATCCTAGTTCCATTTCAAAATCAAGATAACCCTCAATATCAACTCCAGCTCCATTCTTTTTCATGTCGTTTGCTTCGGGAAATTTAGCATGATTATTTCCATAAAAAACTGGTAGACCAAAAGTAGCTGGCTCCAAAATATTATGAAGTGCATTATTAAAACCTCCTCCAACAAATGCTGCCGATCCATATTGATACGCATTGGAAAGTAGCCCAATATTATCTAAAATTAAAATATCAAAATTCTGTAAATTTACACCTTCTTTTACATCAGAATATCGAATGAATTTTGTATCTTTTTTTATTTTATCAAGTATTCCTTTTACATGGCTTTCACTGATGTCATGAGGAGCAAAAACAATCTTAAAAAACTTATCTGAGTTGTAAAAAGCTTTTAAAATAAGCTCTTCTTCTTTTTCCCAACTACTGCCAGCTACAAGCGTAAATTTACTGCTACAAAACTGCTCAATAATTTTGTTTGGAACGGCTTTTTTAGCAGTAGATAAAACTCTATCATATCTTGAGTCTCCTGCAACAATACAGTCAATATTATTCATTGATAATAATGTTTTAGAAGCTTCATCTTGTACAAAAATTTGTGTTGGTAATTTCAATAAATTCTTGAACCACACCCCAGTTGGTTTAAAGTAAATTTGACTCTTACGGAAAGTTGCCGAAATGATGTAAAAATCTATTTTTTGTTTGTTTAGCTGCTTAAAATAATTTGGCCAAACTTCGTATTTTACAAAAAATGCTTTGGTAATATTTAAACCAGAAATAAACTTTTTAGCATTCAATTTTGTATCCAAAGGGAGGTAACAAACGTAATCAGCAAGCTCGTAATTGTTTCTTTGTTCATATCCAGATGGAGAGAAAAAAGAGACTAAAATTGAAGTGTCAGGTTTCTCTTTTTTTATCTTTTCGATAAGAGGACGAGCTTGTTCAAATTCTCCTAATGATGCACAATGAAACCAATGAATATTTTCTTTGGTTCCTATTGCTTTAGATAAGTTACTTTCCCATTTTTTTCTGCCTGCAATCCACCTTTTAGCTTTTGGGTTCCATAATGAAACCAAGCTAATCATGATGCGATAAAAACGAATAATAAGTGCGTAAACAATACTCATAGTACAAGGTTAACAAAAAAAAAGAGTGTACCGAAATGGAAACACTCTTTTTAATTAGGGCAAGGTAAAAATCAATTTAATACAAAATCAATTTTACCTAAATGTTTGGAATTTCTTACACTTAAAGCCTTTGCATAAGCCATAATGTTAGAAATTGTAGTGTTGCTTACTGGATTAAAATATGAACTAGAATCCTTCATATCCATAAGGAATTGAGAAAGTTTCTTTTCATTTTTGTAAAATTCCGTTAAGTCGTTTAGAGTAATTTTTTTATCCATATATATGTTTTGGTTATGCATCTATAACGACACTCTTTTCGGTTTATTATATATTTTAAATTTATTAGTCAATTAAACCTTTTATCTTTTCTTTGGTCTAAGAATTGTAACTTATTTATAAAACGAATTATCCTTGCATTTGGACGACCAAGACATATTAACATTATTTACAACTAAAGGCAAAGAACAAATTGCTTTTGGACACTTGGTTAACAAATACCAAGAGCGTTTATATTGGCATATTCGTAAAATGGTGATTAACCATGAGGATGCTAATGATGTAACTCAAAACAGTTTTATTAAAGTGTGGAAAGGATTGCCTAAATTTAAAAAAGAAGCAAACCTATTCACTTGGATGTACCGAATTGCAACTAACGAAACTCTTAACTTTATTAAATCAAATAAAAAACGTGTGGCTCAATCTATTGATGATATTCAGATTGAAAACAGAAAAGATGATTCATTTTTCTCAGGAGAGGAAATAGAAGCTAAACTTTATAAAGCAATTGGAACTTTACCCGATAAGCAAAAGTTAGTGTTTAACATGAAGTACTTTGAAGAATTAAAATATACTGAAATTGCAGATATACTTGGTGGATCAGTTGGCTCCTTAAAAGCCTCCTACCACCATGCTCAAAAGAAGATTGAAGCACATTTAACCAATACCGATTAAACCTTTTACAAAAACTATTGTCAAAGAAACAACACGAAATGAAAACGACTAACGAACATATAGAAAACGAATTTCCAACTTTGGATAAGTTAAAAACTGCTAAAGGAATGAATACTCCTGAAGGATTTTTTGATTCACTGTCTTCTTCCATTATGGAACAGACAACTGAACAGCCTAAGCAGAAGAAAACATCTATTTACAGAGTGTTTGCTTATGCAGCCTCTATTGCGATAGTTGTAGGAATTTCCTCTACTTTTTTCTTTGGGAATGATAATGAATCGACCACTGAATTATTTGGAGAAATGACAGTAAATGAATACTTAGAAGACTTCTCTGAGATAGACTTAGAGCTAGAAGATGCATTGCAGTTTGACGAAATAGCAATGAACTAACACAACAAATAATAACACTTAAATACAATACGATTATGAAAACTTTAAAAATCACACTTATTACCCTATTTGCTTTAGCAAGTAGCGGATTAATGGCTCAAAAAGGGCAAAAAAAAGCTGAAAACATGGCTGAGAAAAAAGCTCAAATGGAAGCTTACTTATCAGAAAAACTAGAATTAACAGAAGCAGAAAAAACAGCATTCTTTCCAGTATACGATCAGTTTCAAACAGAAAAAAGAGCTTTGAGAGCTGCTTCTAAAGCAATGAGACAAAAAGGAAAGAAAATGGAAGAGTTAAGTGATGCTGAACTTGATGAAGTAATGCAAGCCTCATTTGAAATGAAACAAAAAGAGCTTGACCTTAAAAAGAAATACCACGAAAAGTTTAAAGCAGTATTACCAATGAAAAAGGTAGCAAAGCTATACATGGTGGAACGTAAAATGTGGAACCACATGAAAGAAAATAGAAAAAAAGGAGACAGACCTGAGGGAAATAGGCCTCAAAAAAACATGCAGCCTTCTGATAGATAAACTCTAATTAGATATTAATCAAAATCCCTTTGATAGCCTTAAGTGTTATCAAAGGGATTTTTTTGTTTAGAAAATAGTTATACTTTTGATTTATGGATAACAAAGAGATATTTCATAACCTACAAGCGCAAACAACTCCTTTCCCAATCGGATTGGAAATAAGCCGTGCCGAAGGTTTATTTATCTATGATAAAGCTGGTAAAGCGTATTATGATTTGGTATCTGGATTGGCTGTGACTAATATAGGACACAGGCATCCAAAAGTGATTGAAGCCATTAAAAAACAGCTCGATATTCACTTACACGTGATGCCTTACGGAGAATTTATCCAAACTCCACAATTGGAATTAGCCGAGAAATTAAATGAAATTTTGCCTGCTAACTTAACAACAAGTTACTTTGTTAATTCTGGTGCCGAAGCTGTGGAAGGTGCGCTTAAATTGGCTAAAAGATATACTGGAAGGCAAGAAATTATTGCTTGCAACAAATCCTATCATGGAAGTACACATGGAGCCTTAAGTGTTTCGGGAAATCCAGTGAAGCAATCTGCTTTTAAACCTCTTTTGCCAGATGTACATTTTATTGAATTTAACGAATTAGCTGAGCTAGATAAAATAACCACAAATACAGCTTGCGTAATTATAGAAACCGTGCAAGGTGATGCTGGAGTTAGGATTCCAGAACTATGTTATCTTCAAAAACTAAGAGAAAAATGTACCGAAACGGGTACTTTGTTAATCCTGGATGAAATACAAACTGGATTTGGACGAACAGGAAGCTTTTTTGCTTTTGAGCAGTACGGAATTACTCCAGATATTTTGGTAATTGCAAAAGCCCTTGGTGGTGGAATGCCAATTGGCGCTTTTGTTTCTAGTAAAGAAATTATGGATTGCCTTACACACAATCCAATGCTTGGCCACATTACCACTTTTGGTGGACATCCAGTAAATTGTGCTGCTGCTATTGCTAACATTAACGTAATTCAAGAAGAAAACTTGGTGGATGATGTTCACGAAAAGGGAGCTTTGATGAACCAATTACTTTCTCATTCCTTGGTAAAAGAAATTAGGCAAATAGGATTGATGCTTGCCATTGATCTCGAAAACGAAGAAATTACTCAACAAGTAGTAGAAGGTTGCATGGAAAAAGGAATTATTGCCTTTTGGTTTTTATCCTGCCCTGCAAGTTTTAGATTAGCGCCACCACTTACTATTACTACGAAGGAAATTGAAACTGTTTGTGGGGTTATTTGCGAGGTATTTGATTCTTTGGGATAGAAATATCTGTTCCTTTTGGAAAAATTCCTCTTTCAAGGTTATCAATTATTACCGCTTCAACTTTCCTCAAATCTTTTCTTTCGTTATAAACTTGACCGCACCTCGGACAATCAGCAAATTTTTTATCCCAACTATTATTGTCATTTAAATGCATTTTGGTTTCACATGAATCACAAACTGGTCTTAAATCATTTATACTCCATTTTCCGCTTAAAGGGTCTTTTTCCCAATACCAACTCCAATTCATATCGTGAATTTTATCCTTGCAGTAAGAGCCCCAATACATTTGGAATTCTTGAGATAAACTTTTTCTATTCTTTAAAAAATTAGAAATGATAATTAAAACTACAATACCAAGTATTATTTGCCAAAACGTTAGTTCAAATTCAAAAATATTATTCCAAATCCATCTTAGCCAATTCCATAAAGTTGATAAAATCGGTTTAGATTTAAATAAATCATAAAGTGCCGTAAAAACAATTCCTGCAAATGCACCAATTATTGCTATTTTAACCTCTTTGTTATTCAAATTTTTTTTTCAAAGTGTTTTTAATCCTCAGCCTCAAGTGCTGCAGCCAATTCATCTGTCATTTCTAACGTATGATACACCACATTTACGTCATCATCTTCTTCCATTTTATCAATTAACTTTAGTACTTGTTTAGCTTTATCTACTTCCAAAGCCATTGTGGTAGTTGGGATTCTTTGGAGCTCTTGGCTCTTGGCTTCCAATTTCATTTCGTCCAATTTCTTCTGCATTTCTCCATAACTATCAAACGAAGTATAGATAAACACATCTTCTTCTTGCACATCAATTTCTTCTAATCCTGCGTCAATCAATTCAAATTCTAAGTCTTCTAATTCCCAATCTTTCAATAATTCTCTATTAATTGTAAACACTCCTTTTCTGTCAAACATAAAAGAAAGTGAACCGTGAGTTCCAAGTTCTCCTCCGTATTTGCTAAAAACAGCTCTTACGTTTGCTACTACTCTATTGTTATTGTCAGAAGTTGCTTCTACAAATACTGCAATTCCATTAGATGCGTAACCTTCAAAAGTATATTCTACTAAGTTGGCTGCCTCTTCTCCTGAACCTTTTTTAATGGCACGTTCCATAGTGTCTTTAGGCATGTTGGCACCTTTAGCATTCTGGATTGCCACTCTCAAAGCTGGATTCATATCAGGGTCTCCACTTCCTCCATCTCTTGCTGCAATCGTAATTTCTTTGATTATACGCGTAAAGATTTTTCCTCTCTTTGCATCTTTCGCTCCTTTCTTGTGCTTAATGGATGACCATTTACTGTGTCCTGACATCTTAGTATTTATTTGTAATCTGCTTTAGGCAGAATATGATTAATCTCTTATCTTTGAATCGTAAAGTTAAGAAAATCAGACTTAATCTGAAAATGATTTTTCAGGCCCTAAATTCAATGAAAAACCCAAAAAACATAGTGATTTTTGTATCCGGAAATGGGAGTAATATGAGTAATTTAATTGCTCATTTTGATTCCAATCCTGACATTGATGTAGAATCTGTTTTCTCTAATAAAAAAGAGTGCTTGGGAATAATCAATGCTCAAAAAGCTGGAGTAAATACGGTAACATTTTCCAAACAAGAACTAGAAGATGGAAACGTAACTGAGTTAGTAGATTTATTGAACATAGATTTAATAGTACTAGCAGGGTTTTTACTTAAAATTCCTATAGAGTTTACTTCTCATTTTGAGAACAAAATAGTGAATGTTCATCCTTCGCTCCTTCCAAAGTTTGGCGGAAAAGGAATGTATGGAAAACACGTTCATAAGGCAGTTATAGAGGCTGGAGAAACTAAATCGGGTATTACTTTTCATTATGTAAATGAGAATTATGACGAAGGAAATATCATTGAACAGTTTGAGTGTGAAATAAACCCAAAAGATACTTGGGAAGATTTAGAGAGTAAAATTCAGCAATTGGAGCATGAGCACTTTCCTGTAGTAATCGAAAAACTACTTACCCAATGAGCCAAGTAAATGTATATACGGATGGTTCTGCATTAGGTAATCCTGGGCCAGGAGGCTATGGAATAGTAATGATGGCAGGGAAACATTACAAGGAAATAAAAGAAGGGTTTCGCCACACTACCAACAACCGAATGGAACTATTAAGTGTGATTGTAGCACTAGAAATGCTGAAAAAACCAGGGTATAAAGTCCGTATATTTTCGGATAGTAAATATGTGGTAGATTCTGTAGAGAAAAAGTGGGTTTTTGGCTGGGTAAAAAAGAATTTTAAAGGCAAAAAAAATGCCGATTTATGGAAACGTTTTTTAGAGATTTACCCAAAACACCAAGTAGAATTTATTTGGGTAAAAGGACACGCAGGAAATAAATACAATGAGGTTTGCGACCAACTTGCAGTTGCTGCTGCCAATGACTCAAAAAGCCACAATGTGGATAAAGGGTATGAAGATTCTCAGAAAGAGGAGAAAGGGTTGTTTTAGTATTTTCCTTTTTTAAAATCTTTAAAAACAAGTTTAAATTGAGGCGAACAATATCCTTCCATTCTATTTAGAATCTCTCCTAAAACTTCATCTTTATAAATATCACCCTCATTTTCTTTCCATAAATTATAGAGAAAATTACGTAGTGGCTTACCTAAACCACCAGATTTTTTATACTCTGAAATTTCTTTATGAAACTTATCATAGAAAATCAGAAAATTTTCTTCTTTGATTTCCGAAGTGAATGTTTTAAATTTTGATTTTATTTCTTCAAAATTCATAATTAGTTTTGAATTAAAATAAATAAGTCATTCTAAACTTGATTCAGAATCTATTAATTAAAAGCTCAGTCTGGATCAACTTTAGATTCCGTATCAAGTATGGAATGACAGACGAATAAAAAAAGTCTTAATACCCTAATTTTAATCTTACTTTAGCAAGCACCTCATTAGCAATTATAGTAGCTTTTTTAGCTCCAATCATGAGCTGTTCTTCAACTAAATGTGGGTTCTCGATATAGTAATTAAACTTCTCTCTTTCTTCTTTAAACAATTCGATTATCAATTCAAAAAGAGCCTGTTTGGCGTGTCCGTATCCATAACCACCAGCTAAGTAATTTTTTCTCATTTCAGCTGTTTGCTCATCATTTGCAAGTAACTTATACAAAGTAAAACAGTTACACGTATCTGGGTTTTTTGGTTCTTCTAGTGGTGTACTATCCGTTTCTATTCCCATTATTTGCTTACGTAACTTCTTGTCAGCTAAAAAGATATTAATCAAATTTCCTTTTGATTTGCTCATCTTAGTTCCATCTGTACCGGGAATCAATTGGGTCTCTTTCTCCACTTTTCCTTCAGGAATCACAAAAGTTTCGCCCATTTGGTTGTTGAATCTATTGGCTACATCTCTCGTAATCTCAATATGCTGCATCTGGTCTTTCCCGACAGGAATAATCTCCGAATCGTACAACAATATATCTGCAGCCATCAACATTGGATAATCAAAAAGTCCTGCATTTACATCTTCTAGTCTATCGGCTTTATCTTTAAAAGAGTGAGCTAATTTTAATCTTTGGTAAGGAAAAAAACAATTTAAATACCAAGTAAGTTCTGTTACTTGAGGAATATCACTTTGGCGATAAAACACTGATTTGTTCACATTTAAACCAAATGCTAGCCATGCAGCTGCTGTGTTTAGCGTATTTGTTTTAAGAACCTCTGCATCTTTAATTTGAGTTAAAGTGTGCAAATTTGCAATGAATAAAAATGACTCATTGTTTTTGTCTTCCGATATTTTTATTGCTGGAATAATTGCACCTAACAAATTACCTAAATGAGGTGTTCCTGTGCTTTGTATTCCTGTTAAAATTCTTGCCATTACTTGTAATATTTACCTCAAAGTAAAGGATTTTTTTAAGTTTTAAGATTGAGTTTCAATAGAAAAATTGTCTTTTATATAGATTTTTAAGTCTATATAAAGTTCTTTTACTTTTTCAAAAGTTTCAATTTTTAAATTTGAGGCGCTAGCCTCTTCATTTATTTCACGTAAAAGATTAGGGATTTTTTCAACTCTCATTGAACCAAAAGTACCAGTCAATTTATGACTTAGTGCTTCTACTTCTTTAAAATTAGAAGTAAGAAATGATTGATTTAAACTTTGTATGTCATTTTCACAATTTTTTAAAAAAATGACAAGAGCCTGACGGAATATATCTTCGCCAAGGTCTTCGATAATACTTGGATTAATCATTAGTAATAAGATCTATGATTTCAGCAGTTAGAGGCTTTTTAAAAACTTGAAATAACTTAAATTTTTCTTTAAAAGTTTCGTCTACATTTTGTTCAACAAACAAAAATACTTTAGTGATTTTTTTATCTTCAGGAAGCTCGGAATGAGCCTTAAGAAACTCTAACCCATTCATTACAGGCATATTCATATCCAACAATGCTGCATCAATCTTATTTCCAGAAGCTAAAAAATCAATTGCCTCTTTTCCATTTGAAAATGGAAACACTTCGCACTTTTCTACTTGTTTTACTAATTTACTTTTATTAATAAAATTAGTAGTTGCATCATCATCAATTAATGCTATTCTCATTTACTGCTTGGTTTAGTTCATTAAACTTTTGTATCACTTCCTTTCTGTACTTACGAGACAAAGGGAGAGATTGTTGCCGAACTACCACTTCTTCTGAACTAATTTTTACTATCTTATTGATATTCACCAAGAAAGACCTGTGAACTCGCACAAAAACTTCCGTATTAATAGTTTCTTCGATTTGTTTTAGTATTCCTGTTGTTGTTATTTTACCTTCTGAGGTATGATAAGTTACGTAACTACTTGAACCTTCGATAAAATGAACTTGATTGTAACCCATTTTCTGAGTCTCTCTGTTCTTTTTTATCAATAAAAACTCATCTGATAAATTCTCCACATTTTCAGTAGGCAAACCAAATATTCTTCGTTTGGCTTTTTCCAATGCTTCATTTAATCTGCTGTAATCCAGTGGCTTTACAATGTAGTCAATTGCATCAAACTCAAATGCTTTTATAGCATGTTTAGTTTGAGAAGTAATAAAAATTACTTGAGGTTTTTTTTCTAATTTCTCGAGCATATCAATCCCATTTTCATAAGGCATTTCGATATCCAAGAGCATTAAATCTATGTCTCGTTCATCTAATGTTTCTCTCGCCTCACGAGCATTACTGCATGATTTAACTAATTGAATATTATCATTCTTATTAGCTAAATTAGTTATGATAAACCTTGAGGTTTCATCATCATCAACTAATATGCAAGTCATTTTTCTAGACATAGGATCGGAATTAATGGGTAAATTTAGTAAAAAAAATGAAATTCAAGATTATTGTACCTTTTGATACAATATAAACTCAACTGTCATAGATTTTTCTTCATGAATAATCTCCCAATTGTTTTGCAAATTTATTAACTCTTCATCAGAAAATTCATTCACAACATTGGAATATAAAATATAGTTTTGATTATCAATATTTACCTCAGGGAAAAACCATGTTTCCCCAGATAAATCTAGAAATCTTTGTTCGTATCCACCCGGAAAATCAAACCCTACTTTTGATTTATCAATTCCTGCTTCATCCATAAATTTAATCATGTTTTCTCTTAATTGATAATACGGCAAGTGACCTAATGTAGAATCCCATCCTTGAGCAATATGACTGGGATAAACCCATAAACTTCCGGTTATCAATCCTATTAAGCCTAATGAGACTGTGATTTTTTTGAATCGATTATTATCTACTATTTCCAAAATAAGATAGCTTACTAAAATCGTAACGCTAAAGTAAATAGGCATAAAATATCTGTGTCCTTTTAAATCAAAATAAATAATTGCCGGAATTGATAAAAACGAAATAATGAGTATAAATAATACTGAAAGCTGTTTAGCTTTAACAGAAAATTTGAATTTATTTTTCCAAATCCAAACAAGACTAGCTAAACCAATCATCCAAATAAAAACTCGCCCAAAATCTAATAATCTCCAACCAAAAACTGCTGTATTTTTTATTGCTCCATAAACTCCTACTCTTTGGAAAAATATAGCCCAAGGTGAATCTTCATGATAACCTATCCATCCTTTTTGATTATAATGAAACCAACTAAAGCCAATAAAAATAAAAGCTGCTGGTAGATAAGGAATCCCCAATTTTAATAGTCCTAAAATCGAGATTTTTAGTTTCTTGAAACTAAAATTTGAATTAAGATAGACATCAAATAAAAATAAAGGAACTGTAAGTATCATTCCTCTCATGCTAACTAAAAATAGAAATGAAAAGGCTAAGGCTACACTCAACCTTTTGTTGGAATAGATAGAGTTTAAACCTAATAGAAAGAAAAAGAGAAGAGGGATATCTGGAGAAACTAGCGATACTTGGCTTAAAAAAGTGGTGTCTAAAAGCAATAAAAGCATTGCCCAGATGAGATTTTTTTTACTAATAAAATTACTCAAAAATCTATGAGCTTGCCAGGCAATTCCTATTGCGAAAGGCAAAACAAAAAAATGACTAACTAATAATGATTTACCAAATATTGTCCAGCATAAGGCTAGTAAATAACCAAAACTAGGAATATGACCACTATCAATTTGGTTTGGTAAAAACTCAAGACTTAACCCATTTTCATAATAAAAAGTAGCATGGCGTGCTCCAAGCTGAACAGTATCCCAAAAGAAAATATGATCACCACAACTTAATACAAGAATTGTAAGCAACACTGAAAACAGTAGAAACTCCCAATACTGGTTTAAAATATAATTAATCTTTCTTTTCAAAAATTTCTATTTTCAGGTTGTCCATATCAAAATTAGACTTTTCCATGTTCCAAACAAATACTTTCAATTTGTCTTTACTACTTCGGATTGGTGGTGTGAGGTATTCAAATTGAAAATTAGACCATGTTAGGCCAATACTATTAATTTCTTTTCCTGTATAGCCATAAGCTCCATTTTTTCTTTCCATTGAAATTATAACAACTGGCTTTTTGCTGTTCTTTGTTTGTAATTTAGAATCTACTGAAACTCTAACCCAAAGATGATCTTTAGATGTAAGATCGCGATAGGGAACTTGTATTGTTTTGGAGTATTCAATTTCTGGTGAAAGACTAGCAAATTTATTATTAGTTGAATCTGTTAATACATATTCCTCCTCTGATTCTTCAAAATCTAGCAGTATCGTTTTAATTAACTTGTAATTATCGATATCAGTAAAGGCTTGGTCTCCATCAAAATCTCTGTAAAGAGATAGCTTTTCTTTGTCTTCAGGAGTTACCGAAGTTGCTAAAAAACTTGCCCAATAATACTCTTTGGTAGTTCTATACGGCTCAAGGATTCCTGCTCGTAATTGCCACCATTGAAACTGATTAAAAAACAAAGCGACAAAAACAAAAGCGACTACTGAAGTTTTAATCCAAAACTTACTTTCACTGATTTTTAACAGTAAAAACCCTATTGCCAAGGCTAATATTGGATATGCAGTAATTAACGGACGATTAGAAAATCCTGCTCCGTACCACCATTCGGTCCAGCTAATAATTATGCAAAATGCTATTAGGAAATAAACCAAAAGAGCTAGTCTCTCTTTCTTCATTTTTTTCCATAAATAAAACAATCCAACTACACCCAGAATCATTACTGGTGTGTATATAAGCCAACCTTTTTTATAACTAAATAAAGATTGAAATAAATAAGGTGAGAATACATCTAACCCTACTCCCGGGTTTTTGTAACTATCATAAAACAAATGGCCTGTTCGTATTAACCAATAACTCATTTGAGGCAGAGCTAATAGCAAACAACAAAGTATTGCAACCATAAACTGCTTCCGATATTGCTTTATTAAATTAAGCTTGTTATAAAAAGTTTCCTTAGAAAATACTCCCCATAAAAGCGGAACGAATACTATCATTATTTCGCTTGGTTTAACCATTGCCATTAGGGTAATAAATGATCCTATGGCTATTAAATTTTTTAATTTAAAATCTTGATGCCATCTAATGGTATTCCAAATAATAAGACACACAAACATAAAAAGAACGTTAACGGTCTCTAGGTTTTTAAGAGTAAGGTGATGGGAGTAGTTAGTTGCAAAAACTACTATTAAAATCACTGCTGCAGTAATTTTATCAGGCAAATAATGGTTTAGTATTTTTCGTAAATAAATGAGCCCAACAATGGTGTAAATCATTGCACCAAAAACCATTGCATATTGATAAGGCAAACTGAATCCATCTGGTGGATAGCCAGTAATATAGGTTGCTCCATGACCAATTAAAAAGAAAGGTAAATAAAGAATAGCCATTCCTAGCAAGAAGAAATAAATAGGTTCGCCTTCATCATTTGTTGAGATTTGATACAAGGTTCCAGTAAGCTGTTTTTCCTCATTTATTTCTTTAATCCAAGTAGGATTTTCAAGTAAAGCATCTTCATAGATAAAAGTTGCAGGAAGTGGAAGGTAATACCCTAAGACATCCCAAGACATCTCATTTTCAGATACATTAGCACTTCTATATCCTACCACAAAAACTATGGATAAGATAAGCGCCAAGGTGGAAAGTGAAAAAGAAATGTTCTTCATTTTATTTATTCTGCTTTAATAAGCGACTAACTTACGAGATATTTTCGAAAAAATAATGATTCACAGTCTCATAGTTATCTATACTAAAAGCGAGATGTGCCAATTTTTATTTAATAAATAAAATTTTGGTTACTTCATCTGTTGTTCCAGTTTCGTTTGTCATAAACACAAGGTAAACACCTGAACTAACTTTGTTTCCTTCTAGTGTTCTTCCATCCCAAACTGCTTGACCTCCAAGTGACTTAGTCACAAAAACTACGTTACCTGCAACATCAGTTATTCTTACATCAGAGTTTTCTACTAAACCTCTAATTCCAATTTTTCCATCATATCCTGGAGTAACTGGATTAGGAAAAGCATATACATCTTGGTAGGTTTGTTTTCCCTCTGTCGCATCACCTTTGTACGAAATTAAACCTTGATCAGTAGCAATAAAAACCTCTCCGCTCTCTCCATCAATAGCAATATCATTGATACTGTTGGATAATAAAGGACTGTTTTCTTTAGTGAAATTTTGGATTTGTTCAGTTCCATCTGCAGATAATAAAAATACTCCTGATGATTGTGTACCTATCCATTTTCTGTTTCCCCCATCTATTTGTACCGAAGTAATAAACTCATTTTCAAGCAAAAGCTCTATATTTCCCTCGAGTTCTACTTTTATTCTTTGAGCTGTAAAATTACCTGAATTAAAAATTTCGTTTGGTGTAAAAATTACAAATATTCCTTTTTCGGTACCAATCCATATTTCGCCATCTTTATCTTCGGCAACTGAAGTTGGAGTCTCATCTAAGCTACCGTTTGAGGCTATTCCATTAATGAGTTGAAACTCATCATCCGATTCATCATCAATAGTTCCATTGTCATTATAGGCAAGTAAATGCTGATCTTTAAAAATAATCCATTTGTAGCCTGTTGTTTCACCTACTATTATTTTTGATCCAATAATGTTAGAACTACTTGCACCACAGTCAAATGATTTCCAGACATCATCTACAGTTTTAACTGATAAAGAATTACCAGCCCAAGAATTTATTACCCATAAATTCCCTTCTCCATCAAACTCGGCATCCGCAATTGCAATTCGATCATTATGAACTGAACTAATTTGAAGACTAGAGTTACATGTATCATAAGCTTTTACTATTTTGTTATCCTGCAATTCTAAAACTCCTTTATTAGAAAATGAACAAGCATATCCTTTATCAGGAGTAGCTGGGTTTATTGCCATACCAACTAAATCATTTACACAACTAACTGGAGTTGAGGTAATTGGATTACAACTCTCTGGAAAACAAAACTGGGTATTTAAAAATGCAATTCCATATATGGTCCAGTTATCTTCTGTTATGTTGTAGTGAAAACTTCCATCATTATTAAATGTTTTGTTCCATCCTCCTCCTACTAAGCTTCCAGATGAACCCCATAGATTCCCATTAACCGCTTCAATATCAAAAATGTTATTCGAAAAAATTGAATTGGGTTGGTTAAAACTTCCATTACCATTGGAAGTAAGAGAAATTATTCCATTTTCGCTATCTCCAACATAATAAGTGTTATTGTTCTTAATAACATAATTAGATCTTGGTTTCCAAAACCCATCATAATCATCAAATAATTTTATTTGAGTAAAGGAATTATCCAATATATAAATGGAATCAAAACGACTAATAATCAATTCGTTTTCAGAGGCGACAATAGAATTGTTCTTTTCATCAGAAAGAGAGGTTATTCTTCCCCAATTAGATCCATCATACCAATAAACTGAATCTGAGGATATCGAGTTTTGCGTATTAAACAGTAGCTTATTATCAAATTCTAAAATATTATCAATCTCTCTATTTCCACTTGGGATTGAACTAAGAACTGACCAAGAATTAAAATCAGTAAGGAAAGCACTAGTTTCAGAAGCTGTATACAATCCATTTTCGGTTCCTGCATAAATTAAACCACTTTCTACATAAACAGCATTTACTTTTATTTGAGAACCACCAGGTCCAAAAATATAGGTGTCCTTAATTTCTTTTTTTGCAATATCAAAAACTACAATTCCAAATCCACATGAAAGATATGCCAAATCATCTTTACAGAAAATACTTTTAATCCCTTTATCTCCAGTTACATTACTCTCTTTAATTTGAAAAAGATTAGTCGTTTCATTATCGATAACAATATCTGCATTACCATTTTCATAACCTACTATAAGAGCATTGTTATCAGTATTAAAGCCAATAGCAGAAATGTTATTATCCGAAAGAGCATTTATTTCGGTTAATTGCTCCGTAGTTCCGTCTTCATAATCATTAACGATTATTCCGTTTCGTGTTGCTCCGTATACCTTATCTCCATTACTAATAACTTGAATTACATTACGAAAAGGAAAATAGTTTTTCCACTTACCAAGCCCCACCCCTTGGGCTTGAATAGCCATACAGATAAGAAAGTAAATTGAAAAAAATAGTAATCTCTTGAGCATATCATTGGTTTAAATTCTGTAACGGAATACTGTTCCTACTATTGCCTTTGCAGTTGATTTATTGCTATCCAACTCATTAATCCCATTCCAATCTCTAAGGATTGCTCATCTACATTAAAAGTAGAAGTGTGAAGTCCTGAGCTTTCTCCAGTCCCAAGTCGATAAAAACAACCAGGAATGTGTTGAGTATAATAAGCAAAATCTTCTCCTGTCATTCTTAAATCAAGGTCTATAACATTTTCTTTCCCTAAATATTCTTGAGCACTTGATTTTGAGATTTCAGTGGTATTTATATCATTTTTAAGGAAAGGATAACCTCTGTGGATATCAAAGTCACAGGTTCCCCCCATAGATTTAGCGATATCTTCGGCCATTTTCACCATTAATGTATGAGCCTCATTTCGCCATTCTTCATTCATGGTTCTAAATGTACCTTCTATTTTAACTTCATCAGGAATAATATTAGTAGCTCCACCAGTAGTATTTATTTTGCCAAAAGATAATACGCAAGGGATATCTGGCCTAACTTTTCGGCTAACTATTTGTTGTAAAGAATTAATTATTTGACAAGAAATTAATACTGTATCTACAAACTTATGTGGCAATGCAGCATGTCCGCCTTTCCCTTTTACTGTAACATAAATTTCATCACATGATGCCATGTACATTCCTCCTCTAAATCCTACTTTACCGTATGGTAAATCAGGAAAAACATGTTGTCCAACAATTGCTTCTGGAGCTGGACTTTTAAGTACTCCCTCATTTATCATTAATGATGCTCCTCCAGGTAATTTCTCTTCTCCTGGCTGAAAAATAAGCTTAATTGTTCCTTCAAATTCAGACTTTATCTGATTTAAAATTTTTGCTACTCCTAGTAAACTAGACGAATGTACATCATGACCACAAGCATGCATTACTCCTTCATTTTGTGACTTGTAGCTCACCTCATTTCCTTCCATGATAGGAAGTGCATCCATATCTGCTCTAAGAGCAATAACTTTTTTTGATGGATTTTTCCCTTCAATTAAAGCTACAATTCCGGTTTTTACGAATCCGGTTTTAAACGGAATACCAAATTCAGTTAATTTAGACTGAATAAAAGCAGAAGTTTTATGCTCCTCAAAAGATAATTCAGGATTTTGATGAATGTGCCTTCTGATAGCAGTTACTTCCTCAAGATAATTTTTGGAGAGTTGTTTTATATTTTGAAGTAAATTCTTGTTCATACTTATTTAGCAAAATATAGTTTGTAACCACTGTAAATCATTTTTAAGGCGATTAATAACATAATTACACCAAATATAATTTTGACCAAGTTTACATTTATCTTGAGAGCTAATTTTGCTCCAAATAATCCTCCAACTATAAATGTAGTAGCTACTATTGCTACCATTCTTAAATCAATATCTACGTTATCGGCTTTGTAGTATTGCATAAATGCCAAAATACCAATTGGTGGTAACATGAGTGCTAAACTCGTTCCTTGTGCTTGTAATTGTGACAATCCTACTAAATATATTAAAGCAGGAACAATAATAATACCTCCTCCAATACCAATAAAACCTGATACAACACCTGCTGTAATCCCTATTAAAATGAGATAAATTATTGTTTGAGTATCTAAAACCATAAACTAGATTTAAAAATCTAAAGATAGAGAAAAATAGTTGATACGGCCTTGTACAACTCCATCCTCAACTCCCCAAGACCAATCATATCTGACAAAATAACCAAATAGCTCGGCTCTTAATCCAAATCCATATCCAAAAATAATTGGTTCTCTTTGGTTTTGGATAATTACATTAATTGGTTTTTGAGATATTTGAGTAATGTTAAACGAATTTTCTTCAGAATAAGGATTTGTTCCTGTCCAAGCTGTTCCTGCATCAGCAAATCCAACAATTTGAAACGTAGATAAAAATTTACTCTGAACTGGGTACTCACTAAAATACTCAAATACTGGCCATCTAACTTCTGTGTTAGCCACTGCAAAGCTGTTACCAAATCTTGTAGTTTGTAAAAACCCTCTCATTGGAGTAGCTATTGTTTGAAACGCAAAACCTTGATCAGTTGGAATAACAATTGATTCATTAGACCTTGCTCCTAACCAACCATCAACACCACCCATATAGTATACAAGTTTCCTATTTCCGAAAGAAGAGCTTGCTGCAACTCTACCTGCAAATATCATCTCTCTGTGAATCTTTTGATAGTGACGTATGTCAGCTCCAACAACAAAAAAGTCAGTTTCAGCTTCATATATCTCTTGATAATATTCACCAAAAAGTTTTAATCTAGTTCCTTCTCTTAGGTTTATTCCTCTATCGAATGTATTATCAAGAACGTACTCCAATTTTGCTCCACCCATGTTTCTAGAAGTTCCTTCAGCTTCTAGTGTCTGTCTATTTAACGCAGAAATTATCGTGTTATCATTCCTCAAATTAAATGTAACTGCCAAAGAAGAAATTTCGTTAAAAGGATATTTCAAACGGTATTTAAATTCATGAATTCTAGTACGAACAGGAATAAAATTAATGTCAGTAGAATATACCTGCCTTGTAAACAGATATTTTTTATCAAATCTTTGAGATAAATCTTCGAAAGAAAGCAAGTAATCATTGTCACGAAGGTTAAACGATAAATTTACCCCTCCAATTAATCTATAATCTTCCATTAAATCTTTAATTTGAACCATGTTGAATAGGTTCACATTTTGATTATTAAAGACTGGATTATTAGGATTAAAAACTTGATAGGTTCCATTCAAAAAATTGTTATCTATTTGAGATGTGACCTCATCTAAAGTAAAATTAATGTTATATAATTTTCTAGTTGGAAGTCTAAATTCATAACTTATTAGTTCCTTCTTAGTCAGGGTATTTTCAGGATTCAAAAACACTAAATCTTCTTTCTTTTTGACTTCCTCTTTTGGCTTTTCCCGTTCAAATTGATAGTTGGATATTTCTATCACTTCTTCATCAGTTGTTTTAGGCTTAATTGAAATAATTTCAACAGTACTCTTTCTTTTTTCAGATTCTTTTATTTCAGTGTTACCCTCACCATCATCAGTTTCTTTATCTGAAATCTGATCAATTGAAAGATCTCCTTTATAAAAAAGGTACTTGTTATCTTCTTTCAGTACCATTCCAACTTCAGAAGTAACATCAGAATAATCTATTGATGAAATTCCTTTGTTATAGTTGGTTACTTCAGATGATTTAGAAAAATAACGATAATTAATAACTGTATCTACTGAAGCTATAACGCTATCGAAAACAGCAACATATCTGTTAATTAGTCCATTTTCATCTGATAAATATGTGTACTTAAACCTTTCTAACTCGTAAGGAGCCATCTCATTAATATTAGGAGTATTTGTCACTCTTTTTAATGTTGGTTGGAACTTTTTATTTAAATCGTAGATATAAATATCATACAAATTGGCAATAGGCTTTATTGGTGCTTTAACGTATAAAGAATCATTTTTTCTGTTAGATGAAAATATAATTTTAGTCGAATTCTCAATAAATCGAGGATCTCTGTCATCCGAAAAATCGTCAGTTAATTTTTTATAACCATTTCCAATAATGGTATATAGATATAGGTCTGTTTGTCCTTTTTGAATTCCAGAAAAAACAAATTGCGTACCTGTTTCATTATAACTAAAACTGGTTACTTTGGTTACATTTTGTACAGCTCTTTTTGTAGTTTTTTTAGATTCAAGATCATAAAAATTAAAATAAACTTCTCCATCTGTTTCCTCAATAAATGCAAGGGTATTGCCATTTGGATGCCAATCAATTAAAGGAAAAGATTCGTCTGTAGCCCTCTCAGCTTTAAATCCTCTTGCCCTTACTTTTGTGTAAGTTTTTGTTGGAATATCATAAATCCATACTTTATATTTCCCAATTTCATTAGCTGTATATGCTAATTTAGTGCCATCAGGGCTAAGTGAAAATTGAGTAATTTTTCCTTTTTTCTTTCGCTTTTTTATTTCAATTTCTTGTTGTAATGGCTGAGCTTTGTTCTCATCTTTTTCTTCAAAAGACTTTTTGTAATAGTTAACAAAATCATTGTTTAAACTCTTTGTTGATTTTCCTAAAACGAACCTAAAACTAGATTCAAAACTCTTAGAAACACTCAATAAATAAATGATTTGTGGTATTACCTCATCTCCATATACTTGAGCAATATAATTCCACATTGCATGACCAGCATGTTTAGCATCAATATTTTCTAGCCTTCCAAGCTTATCATATCTCCCAGAAATAATTCCATCTTTTATTTCAGTTTCGATAGTTGCGCTCCAATTCTCACCCATGTAAGAATACAAACCTTCTGCAAACCAACTAGGCATTTCTACTGCAGATGAATTTCTGACTACCTGTTTCCAACTAGTTTGATTCACCATTCTTGACACTAGAGCTTCAGTTAATGCAGCTCTTATTTGTTTGTCAAAATCAGGATGGTCTTGCTCAAAATAAAGAAATATTTTATTCCCAATAATTGAGTTTCTTCCTCCCACATTTGACGATAGCTCATTGGTGAGTCCAACATTACTTTGTTTAAAATCAGTATGTTTATTAAACACCAAAACATCAAACTTAGAATCGAGTTGAGTTTCAAAAAAAAGCTCTAATTCCTGTAAGTTTTTGTGAATAGATTTTGCTGCATATTCGGCATTTGTAGCTCCATCTCCGTAGAAATAAACCTTAAATCTTTCAAAATCATAATATTGCCAAAAGAAAGTTGTTTCCTGAACTCTGTTCTTTCCAAACTCTTGAAAGGAACCATTATAAAACTGACTTCGAGAATTATAGGACAACAAAACTAAAAGAAGAATTAGTGCTGAATAATATGTAATCTTTATTTTCATTATTAAAGTAAATCTACAAAAAACCAAATTACTTATTCGGTTTCTCCTAAGGAAGTTGACTTAAGCTCTTTAAATAAATTATTCTTTTCAATTTCTGGCAAAACAGTATTCGCTACATTTAACAAAGGCTCATACGTAAGTGATTCGCTTTTAACTTCTTTAGGAATAAATTCTAGTTTTTGATCATAAGACTCAACTATAGTAATGAGTACAGCTAATGCTAATCCTATTTTAATAATAGCAAAAAAAGCACCAAGGAGTTTGTTCACTAATTTTAGGGCAACAAGATTTATTATTTTTTCTACTACTTTACCTGCAGCAAAAACCAAAAGAAGAATGACTAAAAAAGTGACTGTAAAAGAAATTATTTCTAAATATTCAGAATCTATATAGGATGCTAAATACTCGGCTGTGGTGTCAGAAAATTTTAAACCACCATAAATCCCTAATGCCAAAGCGATTATACTAACTAATTCAAAAACAAGACCTTTCCTAAAGCCTTTGTATCCAAACCAAATTAAAATACCCAGAATAAAAATATCAATAAAATTCATTGGAACCAAAGATAAAGTTTTTATCAAGAATCTATATAAATAACGTATTTTTGTGTTTAATACTTGCTTTAAATTTAAGCAAAAGTTACTTTTACTACACTTAAGAAAAAACTAATTTCAAAAATGTCTAAATCAAAATTCACTACAATAGGCCGAAAAATATTAATGGCTCTATCAGGATTCTTTCTAATGTTTTTCCTGCTTCAGCATTTAACAATCAATATGCTCTCAGTTGTGAGCCCAGATATGTTTAATGAAGTGTCTCAATTCATGGGAACTAATCCAGTTGTTCAATTTGCACTACAACCAGTATTAATATTTGCTGTGTTTTTTCACTTTATTATGGGGATTGTTCTTGAATTACAAAATAGAAGTGCAAGATCTGTAAAGTATGCCTATAGCAAACCAGGAACAAATTCATCTTGGATATCAAGAAACATGATTGTTACTGGATTAGTAGTGTTAGCATTTTTAGGATTACACTTTTACGATTTTTGGGTTCATGAAATGACAGTGAAATATGCTGGTGGAGACATGACAGGATTGATTAATCCAAATGACCCAAACAGTGGATATAGATATTATGAAGAGTTGGTCATGAAATTTGAAGACCCAATCAGAGTAATTATTTATATCATCTCATTTGTGCTATTAGCCCTTCATTTGATGCATGGATTTCAATCGTCTTTCCAGTCAGTTGGAGTCAGCAAAGGAAAAAACTTTATCAAAAAATTCGGAAACGCTTTTGCAATAGTTGTTCCATTAGGATTCATTTTCATTGCAATTTATCATCATTTACAACATTAATAAGACTATGAGTACACTTGATTCAAAAGTCCCAGGAGGTCCATTAAAAGATAAATGGACAACTTATAAAGATAAAATTGACTTAGTAAACCCTGCTAACAAAAGAAAAATTGACATTATCGTAATTGGTACTGGTCTTGCTGGTGGTTCTGCCTCAGCTACACTTGCCGAGCAAGGTTATAATGTAAAAGCATTTTGTTACCAAGATTCACCAAGAAGAGCCCATTCAATTGCGGCACAAGGTGGAATTAATGCAGCCAAGAATTACCAAGGAGATGGAGATTCTAATTACCGTTTATTTTACGATACAGTAAAAGGTGGTGATTACAGATCTAGAGAGGCAAACGTCTACAGACTTGCAGAAGTATCATCTAATATAATTGATCAATGTGTAGCCCAAGGAGTTCCATTTGCAAGAGATTATGGAGGATTGTTGGATAACAGATCTTTTGGAGGAGTATTAGTTTCAAGAACTTTTTATGCAAAAGGACAAACTGGACAACAGTTATTACTCGGAGCATACTCAGCAATGAACAGACAAATTGCAAGAGGTAAAATTGAAATGTACAACAGACACGAAATGTTGGATATAGTAAAGGTTGATGGTAAAGCAAGAGGGATTATTGCTCGTAACCTCATTACTGGAGAACTAGAAAGACACTCAGCTCACGCAGTTGTAATAGCATCTGGAGGATATGGAAACTTATATTTCCTTTCTACTAATGCAATGGGAAGTAACGTAACTGCCGCATGGAAAACGCACAAAAAAGGAGCTTACTTTGCTAACCCTTGTTTTACACAAATTCACCCAACTTGTATTCCAAGATCGGGAGATTATCAATCTAAATTAACATTGATGTCTGAGTCATTAAGAAATGACGGAAGAATTTGGGTTCCTGCAAAATTAGAAGATGTAAAGGCTATCCGTGAAGGAAAGAAAAAGCCAACCGATTTATCTGAAGATGAAAGAGATTATTACTTGGAAAGAAGATATCCTGCATTTGGAAACTTAGTACCAAGAGATGTAGCGTCTAGAGCTGCAAAAGAAAGGTGTGATGCTGGATTTGGAGTAAACAAAACTGGAGAGGCAGTTTATTTAGATTTTAAATCGGCTATTGAAAGATACGGAAAAGAGCAAGCAAAAATTCATAATGAAGAAAATGCTTCTGCTCAGAGAATTTATGATTTAGGAAAAGATATTGTAGAAGCAAAATACGGTAACTTATTCCAGATGTATGAGAAAATTGTAGATGAGGATCCATACAAAACACCAATGATGATTTATCCAGCAACTCACTATACCATGGGGGGATTGTGGGTAGATTACAACTTGATGACTACTGTAAAAGGTTGTTACGCAATTGGAGAAGCAAACTTCTCTGATCACGGAGCAAATAGACTTGGAGCATCTGCGTTAATGCAGGGATTAGCTGATGGATATTTCGTACTTCCTTACACAATAGGAGATTATTTATCTCATGATATTAGAACTGGAGCTATACCGACAGATACTACTGCATTTGAAGAAGCAGAAAACTCAGTGAAAGATACCCTTGATAAGTTAGTAAATACTGGCGGAACAAAAGCTGTAGATTATTTTCACAAAAAACTTGGTAACATTATCTGGAACAAAGTTGGGATGTCTAGAAATGAAACTGGATTGAAAGAAGCGATTGCTGAAATTCAAGAACTAAGAGCAGATTTCTGGAAAAACGTAAGAGTACCAGGAGGAACTCACGAAGTAAACAGAGAGCTTGAAAAAGCTGGAAGAGTAGCAGATTTCCTTGAACTAGGAGAACTATTTGCTAAAGATGCACTTACAAGAGAAGAATCTTGTGGAGGACACTTTAGAGAAGAGTCTGTTGAAATTGATGGTCCACAAAAAGGAGAAGCAAAAAGAGATGATGAAAACTATACATTTGTTTCTGCATGGGAATATAAAGGTTTACCGTCAGATGCAGTACTTCACAAAGAAGAATTGAAATACGAAAATATTGAGTTAAAGCAAAGATCTTATAAATAATTGATATGAATTTAACACTTAAAATATGGCGTCAAAAAGATGCTAAGTCACCAGGAAAAATGGTAACATATCCTATTTCTAATATAGAAGGACACATGTCCTTTCTTGAAATGATGGATATTCTTAATGATGAATTAATTGAAAAAGGAGAAGAGCCTGTTGCATTTGATCATGATTGTAGAGAAGGAATTTGTGGAATGTGCTCTATGTACATTAACGGAGAGGCTCACGGACCTGATAGAAGAGTTACAACTTGCCAGTTGCACATGAGAATGTTCAAAGATGGAGAAACTATCCATATTGAACCTTTTAGAGCAAATTCATTTCCTGTGGTAAAGGATTTAATGGTAGATAGAGGTGCTTTTGATAGAATTCAGCAAGCTGGAGGATATATTTCGGTAAATACTTCTGGAAATACGCAAGATGCAAACTCATTACCAATTCCTAAGGCTGATGCTGATTTAGCAATGGATGCAGCAACATGTATTGGATGTGGAGCATGTGTAGCGACTTGTAAAAATTCGTCAGCAATGTTATTTGTTTCTGCCAAAGTGTCTCAATACGCATTACTGCCACAAGGGCAAGTTGAAGCTAAAGACAGAGTAATAAACATGGTAAACCAAATGGATATCGAAGGATTCGGAAACTGTACAAATACAGGGGCTTGTGAAGTAGAATGTCCTAAAGGGATATCCCTTGATAACATAGCAAGAATGAACAGAGAGCTGATTAAAGCGAAGGCATAAAAATCTTTTTGGAACAGACTTTGTTAAGAAAGTAGTGTGCGAATTCTTGGTTAATAGGAATTAATTAATTTTATTTGCACAATCTAAACATTAAAATAAAAAAGAAAATGGCAGAAATACAAGATAAAGTAGTAGCGATTATAGTAGATAAATTAGGTGTAGATGCATCTGAAGTAACTCTAGAGTCTAACTTTACAAACGATTTAGGAGCAGATTCATTGGATACTGTTGAACTAATCATGGAATTTGAAAAAGAATTCAATATTGCAATACCAGACGACCAAGCAGAAAAAATTGCTACAGTTGGAGATGCAGTAACATTCATTAATGACGCTAAATAAAATTAGCTTCCTATGGAATTAAAAAGAGTTGTAATAACTGGAATCGGAGCATTAACCCCAATTGGGAATAATGCTTCCGATTATTTTGATTCCTTGAAAAAAGGAGTTTCAGGGGCAGCAAAAATTACTAAATTTAATGCCGAGAAATTCAAAACACAATTTGCTTGTGAAATAAAGAACTTCAATATAGAAGATCATCTTCACAGAAAAGAAGCAAGAAAACTAGATGTATTTTCTCAATATGCTATTGTTACAGCAGATGAGGCTGTATTAGATTCAGGAATGAATTTAGAAGAAGTTGATACAACTAGAATAGGTGTAATTTGGGGAGCAGGAATTGGGGGTCTAAAAACTTTACAAGACGAGTGTGAAAACTTTTTTAGTGGAGATGGAACACCAAAATTCAACCCTTTTTTTATACCAAAAATGATTGCAGATATTGCTGCAGGTCACATTTCAATTAAATATGGTTTTATGGGGCCAAACTTTGCCACGGTATCGGCTTGTGCTTCCTCAACCAATGCTTTAATTGATGCTTTTAATTACATCAGATTAGGAAAAGCTAACGCTATTCTTGCTGGTGGATCTGAAGCTGCTGTTACCGAAACAGGTGTTGGTGGGTTCAATGCTATGCATGCATTATCACAAAGTAATGAGAGTCCACAGACAGCCTCAAGACCATTTGATAAAAATAGAAATGGATTTGTATTAGGTGAAGGTTCAGGGGCTATGATGCTTGAAGAATATGACCATGCCATTGCAAGAGGAGCC
Source organism: uncultured Flavobacteriales bacterium (assembly GCA_938009745.1). Taxonomy (GTDB): domain Bacteria; phylum Bacteroidota; class Bacteroidia; order Flavobacteriales_D; family CAJJDF01; genus CAJJDF01. The sequence goes on along the minus strand of CALLII010000012.1, from coordinate 3,615 downwards.
AAAATTTATGCAGAAGTAGTTGGAGGTGGCGCATCAGGTGATGCACATCATATTACTGCTCCACATCCAGAAGGATTAGGCGCTCGTAATTCAATGAATGAAGCTCTTAGAGAGGCCAATATTGAACCAAGTGCGATTGACTATATTAACGTACACGGTACTTCTACTCCACTTGGAGATATTGCAGAATCCAAAGCGATTCAAAAAGTATTTGGAGAACATGCTTACAACCTAAACATTAGCTCAACAAAATCAATGACTGGTCACCTATTAGGTGCTGCTGGTGTTATTGAAGCTCTTGCTTGTGTTTTAGCTGTGACTGAAAATATTGTTCCACCTACAATTAATCACACAGAAGTGGATCCTGAACTTGACGAAAAATTGAATTTTACATTCAATAAAGCTCAAGAAAGAGAAGTGAATTATGCGCTATCAAATACATTTGGATTTGGAGGTCATAATGCCACTTTAATTATCAAAAAGTATAAGTAAATAACACTTACTATATCAACATCTTGTAGTTAAAAGATAAGATATAATTAACTCAATAACCAACCAAATAGAAGTACTTTCGTATTTAATACCAAATAATTAAGTATGAATTTTAGGTCTTTGTACCAATTAATAGTTATTTCTATAATGACTATTATATCTAGTTATTCATTTTCTCAAACAGATATTTTTGGGAATAGTGTACCTACTTCTATAGTTACTTGTGGAGAAGCGGATACGGTTTATGTGATAGTTTACTCTGTTAATGGGGCTAGTAATGTAAAGTTAGAAACAAACCTTACAAACAACTTTGAGTTTGTGTCACTTATTCCAAACTCTAATATTACAATTGTAGACACTACAAATAAAAATGCTCCTGAATTTGAATTTATAACAATTCCTATTGGTGGAGTAGATACTATTGAGTTTTTAATTAAGTCTAATTGTAGTTCTGTTTCTAGTTCGCTTCAATTCACACTTTTCGATTCATTTGGCTTACCACTTGGCAATACTGTTATTTCTGCTCAAATAAATGCTGATCAACCTAATGTTATTTTAACTGGATTTGTTAATACTAATACTGGAAATCAAATTGGGGTTGATCTTTCTCAGTTGGTACTAGGCCAAAAATATATACGAACTTTTAAGGTAGATTATACTTCACTTGTTGGGGATATAGATTCTGTTGAAGTTATAGTTGAAAAATTATACCATGATATATTTTGGGTCTCAGGAGGAACAAGTTCACTATCTTTAACAGGAGATAGTATTCTTTATAAATTTAAAATACCTGATTTTGGAGGCTCTCCATTGAGCCCAACAAATAATGTATTTTACTTTTCAGATTCGGTTGAATTTATAAACTGCCCATCCACATCACGTTCTATAGATTCTGATGTAGAATTAACATGGGGATGCGAAGGTAATAGTTGTCAAGCTACTAGAATTACTACTCTAGGAACTATTGTGGTTTCTAATCCTGTGATTTCTTATGTAGCTACTAGCTCCAACCTAACGGATTACTGTTTATTAAATAAAAGCTACTCTTTTACAGTAAGAAATAGTCAAAATGCTACTGGTACTTTAGCCGATTATGCCTTTGATTTAGTGATTCAGTTACCTATGGTAAGGAACAATAGTACCATGTACAATCCTGCTTCTTTTCCTAATACAAAAATTTATGACTCAGTACTTATCAATGGACAAAATGTTCCATTTAAGGCTGGAGCTTTTGGTCTATATCCATTGGTAGATTCACTTACTGCAGCAGATTATAGTAACGGAGGATTAACTGATGAAAATGGGGATGGATTCATAAACGATTTAAAATCGGATAGCTCCATTACAGTAGAAGTATTTTATCGAAACATTGGGCCAAACTTTACTTGTAATACAGGAACAAGTGGAAGGAAAATAATTTATTTCTATGCTCACAAAGCTTTATATGTTGATTTCAATAATATGTGTGGTGAACCTATGAACCAGTTTCGTAGACAAAGTTATTATCAATATCTTGATTTCAATTCGAGGACTTTATCCTCATCTACAAGTGCTTCAAATGGAACACCATTTTCCATAAACTTTAATGAATGGGCACAGTTTGCTCGATTTGATTGGACAAAAGTACGTTTAGAAAAAAGGTTTATAGTGCCGAAAGGTGTTTCTGTTGCTTCGCCAGTTAATATTGTATGGAATGGAGTAACTAATAATGGTGCTGTAAATTATAACATCATTACAAAACCTGGAGCTACATTTGATACAATAAGCGTATTTACTGATAGAATGAGAGGTTCAAATAATAGTGATGATAATTTTACTTTAGATTTTGTAAATGATTGTTCTTTAAATCTTGATACTTGTTCTGAATTAGTGATTGAAGCCAGCTCTTTTGTGTGGATAGATTCGGGAGACATTACAGACCCTTGTTATGTTTCGCCTATTGGTTGTGGAACACTTACAATTATAAAAGATTGTGATTCTAGGATTAAGGGATATAATATCATTTCCCAAAAACTGCAAAGAGCTACGTTTGGTTGGACAGATGAAACAAGAGCCACTAAAGTAAATGAAAACACTCCTGGTGTAGTTTTAGATAAAGTTCATCCTTTTGATTCTATTCGGCTTTCGGCCACTATTGTTGTTCAAGATACAGCTCTGGATAATTTGTTTTTTGATATAAACTATACACACTTAGCTTCAACTGTAGATCCAATAGAGTATTTAACGACTGGAAATAATGTTACTATAAAAGATGTTAGTTCTGGTAGCACATTCACTTTTACCAACTTTACTGTAACAAAAAGTACTCAAAGTACCACAGAAAAAACCCTAAGGCTAGATTTATCAGCCTTAAGAAATAGTATGCGAACTGCTACAGGTAATCCATTATATCAATTTGGAGGTGACGCAGGAAGCTCTGTCTTTACTAATGATACTATTGAATTGGAATTCATAATGTATGGAGATCAATACCGTGATTATAACATAAATGCACAACTTTTAGCTTATGATAATCTTGCTACTAAAGCAGCTATTCCTACTTGTATTTACAGGGGCGCACAAATAGAAATCGATCACGAATCAGAAAGAATATCTAGAAGAACTGACAACTATGGTTGGAGAAGTTGCTCAAGAGTTTTTTGGATGGACATTGGTTTCTCTTATCTTGATGCAGGCTCAACAAGTAATCCAGCTACACCTATTACCCCTAAATTTGATCCTGCTGAATATAAGCCTTATACTGAATTTGATTCTGTTTATATCTCTTGGGATGAGTCGGTCTATTATTTTGACACTACCGAAACCTACTATTTTACTAGATACTATTATGGTGGTATCAATATAGCTTCTACCGTAAATACTTTAGTAATGCCTAAAAGATTTGTGCGAATTATTTCTTCTAATGAAGTAGTAGTATATATGGATTCCTTAGCAAAAAGGTATGCTTTTGGAGCAAGAGATCATTTACAAGCTGCATTACCATTTAGAAATGCCTGCGGAAGAGAATTAACCTCCAACACAGTTGATCAAAGATTTACTTACAGGTTGTATAGGAATTTATATCCTCAAGCAATTGGTGGACCTAAAACAGCTAATAGCTTTTCTTCTTTCACTAGTGTTAGT
>CALLII010000011.1 GCA_938009745.1 uncultured Flavobacteriales bacterium | reverse complement strand
AAAAAACGAGCCAAAAATCCTGCATTTACATCAAAGTAAGTGGACGATTCATTTAAGTTATTTTCCCCAGTAGGAAGAGCTGCATTATATTTTGTCCCATCATATTGGTTGTCCCATTTAAGGTTATCATAATTAGCACTTACTTGTCCATATTCAAAACCTAAACCTACAGACAGATCTACTTTTTTCGTAAGAGTAATAGATTGAGAAAGAGAAATAGTTCCTTCTGTTCTCCCATAATTTGTTTTACCTGCTTTGTCGTTATAAAAAGAAACTCCTAATCCAGTAGATTTTTGTTTTCTATCATTTCTTTTTATTGCCATGTCGTAAGAAGCAAAAATTGTTTTGTATGAGCTCCCAACAGTACCCCATTGATTTCTATAATTAAGGTTTGCTCTGTAATCACCAAAATAAGATCCAGCATTGGCAGGATTCAAAAGTAAAGGAGCTTCATACCATTGAGAAAAATGTATTCCCTGTCCCATGGAGGTAAATCCAATAGTTGTAATTAACAGTATAAATAATATTTTTTTCATCAGTAAAATAAATAATAATTGCCGATTATCGGCTCGGCTCGGCTTAGCGTTTTAAGGTTGCATCTCCTTTTTCATTCAATTCTTCTCCGCTCACTAGTTTCATGTATACATACCAAAAGTAAACTCCAGCTTCTAGTTCTTTTCCTTTATAAGTTCCATCCCATCCTTGGTCTACATCTGTAGATTCAAATACCATTTTCCCCCATCTATCAAATACTCTAAAATTTAATTCTTCGGATTCACTAGATCTTACGAAGAGAACATCATTAACTCCATCTCCATTGGGAGAGAAAATATCTGCAATAAAAAACACTTGATCAGAGACACAAATTTCTTTTGTTAAAGTATCGTAGCAGGGTCCATTATTCTTTACGACTAAAGAAACGGTATAGTTACCACCATCAGCATATGTATTTGTTTCAGATGAATTTGTTGGGTCATAAGGCAATGTATTCCCATCCCCAAAATTCCAAACTCCTGTTACAGCACCTATAGAATTATCAAGTACGACTAAAGTTTTATCTTGAGAACTCAAACATTTTGGAAAAAGATCAGGATTCAAATCAAAATCTGCAGTTATTGGTCCATAACCAGGGATTACAAGAAAAGTATCGATAAAACAACCAAAAAAGTTTGAGATTCTTAAAAAAGCACTGTCATTCCCCATGCCAAAAACAGTATCTCCAGCTACTATTGGTTTTGTCCATACAAAATTATAAATAGCTTTTTCTGCAATGTCATAAGAGGCAAAGCCAATTTCTCCAAAACAAACAATAGGACTTGTAAATAGAGTGGGAGTTACTGATAAAACGGTAACAGCTGTAGTTGCTGAACCTGGATCTGAACAGCCATCATTTATTGTAACAGTATACGAAGTGGTAGTACTTGGAGTGGTAACATCTATATTACTTGTTGTTGCAGAATGAGCCCAAGAATAAGAATAGGTAGGATTTGGAAAACCACCACTAGCACTAGCCGTTAGGGTGACACTATCTCCAAGGCAAATAGGATTAGCAGATGAAATTAAATTTGCCGTAATTGAATCTCTAACTACAATATATTTTTCATCACTTGTAAAACAAGCACCAGAACCAAAAGAGTAAATTACTTGATGCCTTCCAGCACCTACAATAGCTGGGTTAAACGTCCCTGCAGTTTTATTGTAATTTCCTGTACCTGTCCAAGTTCCACCTGGAGGTACTACTGGAATAGGAATGTTTTGATTGATAAAACAAAGTGTATCAGCTAGTGTAATATTTGCTGCAGTATATTGATAAACTGTTACGTTTATTGTTTTATCACAAATACCTCCTTGAGTTCTATAAGTAATTACATTCACACCCAAAGTTGCAAGAGAAGGGTCAAAAAGACCTGTTGCAGAATTAGTTATTCCTGTTCCTTGCCATATGGCTCCAGAGAAATTATTTACACTATCCAGTTTAAATGGTGCTAGAGTGTTACAAATTGTAGTATCTCTATAAGATAATGAATCAGGATAAATAGCAACTATTACAGAGTCTTGGCAAGTATTTTTATCGTAAAAAATAGTATGGAATCCATTCCCTAAAAAATTAGGATATAGATAAGAATCACTTCCATAAGTAATAACTCCAATTCCAGACCAAATTCCGTAATTTGGATTTGTTGTTAATCCTGGGGTTGAGGCTAATAAAACTGAGTCTTGACTAGGACAAAAATAAAGTGTATCGGGAACAATATTAGTTTGAACAACATCCATGCTAAGAGTATCAGTACATCCCTTAAATGTGTAAACAAGATTACTCATCCAATTCCCTGTTATTGCTCCAGGATTAAAAGTCCCATTATTTACATTTGTAATTCCAGTTCCAGACCAAAGTCCTGTAGTTGGAGAACCAGCTGCTAAATTAAATGGAGATTGAGAAGGACAAGCATTTGTGTCTGGTCCAGCATTTACTTGAATCACAACCATATTTACTGTATCTCTGCATCCTCTGTAAAAATAATTGACAAGGTTACTACCGTTATTTGCAACACCTGGATCAAATATTCCAGAACTTGCAGATGTAATTCCTGTTCCAGACCATGTTCCACCTATTGGTGTGAATGGAATATAAATTGCAGGAGAACTACTACAAACAGTATCCGTATGATATAAAAATGCTATAGTGTCGACCATTATATTAATAGAATCTACACAACCATTTACTGTATAATATGCAGTAAAATTTCCATAAATTGTTGGTGTAAATTCTGCAGTTACAGAATTAACATATGGTCCTGTCCAAATTCCACCAATAGGTGTTGCTGCAAATAAATTGACTGAGATACCACTTGCACATAAATTTCTATCCGGCCCCGCATTTGGATCAGTTACGGTTATTAAAACTGTATCTATACATGAATTTAAATCATAAGTAATTATATGGTCTCCTGCTCCTGCTAAAGAAGGGTCAAAGGTACCAATCAATGGGTTGGATATTCCATTTCCACTCCAATTTCCACCCATTGTTTCAGCAGTTAAATTGAAAGGTAAATCATAAATACACAAGGGACTTACAGCTGTAATTGTAGGGTCTAATAGTTTTATTGTTATCGTGTCTAATAAAATTAAGCCGGTAGATATTTCTGTAACTTGTAAATAAAAAGTAGAATCTCCTGTTGGGCAAATATTAAAAGGGCCAGTAGAATTTGGTAATCCATTACTCCATAAATAACTGTATCCATCACAACCACTTGCTGTTGCTGTTAAATTGGTGCAATTATTTACACAAAGTGAATCGTCATAAGTTGTGCTGATAGAGAAAGGACAATCTGTGATAAGAAAAGTATCCCTCGCAATTATTGAAATTGGTCCTTCACAAGAATCAATAAAATTTAAATCTAATTCTAAGTAATACTCACAATTTTGAAAAAATCTTCGGTTAATTCTTAAACGAACAGAGTCAATTAATCCGTCAGTACAATTAAGTGCAATTACATTTGTGACAGTAAAAGCTCCTGATGAACTTGTAAGAGTGAAATTCATAGAATCTGTAAGGTAACAAGGAACAGATTTATCAAATTTAACTTTAAAAAAACGATCGTTACATTCTGGCGGTTCAGAAGTATTAGTAAATATTTCTAAATCTTTAGCTATGGTATCAATTACTTTTATTGTAACGGAATCGAATAACTGGTTTCCAGTAGTACTTTCAGTAATGGTTACATAATATGTTGTAGTAACAAGTGGACAAACATTGTGAGGTCCAACTGTTGCAGGTAATCCATTACTCCATGAGTAATTATAGCTATTACAAGTAACGGCCGCATTCATTATTTCTAAATCAGCACAATCTCCAAAGCAAAGAGAGTCGTAAGTTGTAGTTAATTGAGCAATTATTTCACAATTGACGAAATCAAAAGTGTCTTTAATATTAAAATTATAAATACTATCACATACATCTAATATGTTGATATTCATATTCATGATGTATTCGCAATTATATACAAATGGTGTGCTTAACCAAATTCTCGCGAATCTAGAGCTGTCAGATCCACATCCCACTTTTGTTATGTTGGTAACAGTAGGTGGATTAAATCCTGTAAAAGTAACAGTTGAACTAACAATGCTATCGCAAAATATAGTTCGATCTAATTCTATTAAAAAAGAAGTAGAATCACATTTTGGTGGTTCTATTACACTTACATTTAACGAAGGAGCTGTAACTGCTGGGGCAAGTGTATTCCAAGTTGCATTCCAACCTAATTGAGGTAAAGTTCCATCAGAAATAAAATGTACCGTTAGGCAACCAGAGGTAGCTGTTATAAGGGGAGGAACTGGCATAGGAGTTCCAGTATAATAGACTATTAAGGGTGAGGCAGTTGATGGTCCATCATAAAAAAAAATGGTGTCATTTCCTTGTTCTAAACTTAAAAATGAAAATAGGAAATAAATGGTAGCTCCAGTACCTGGGCAAATTGAAAATTCATAATTTTCATTGTTACTATAACCAAACCCACCTGCTAAGAAAAGAGATTCTGAATCGGTTAAAATTCCATCACAATCTCTCACAGTTGTATCCTTCATTCTGTATGTTGTTTGCGAAACAAGATTGAATGAAAATGATACAATGATCACAAAGAATATTAGAATTCTTTTTAGCATAAAACTGATATAATTATTTTTTAACCGCTATAGATGAAGTGGTTACTGAGTTACTCCAATTTCCAGCTCTGTCTTTTAATTTTACAGAAAAAGTAGTAGTTTCTGTTGAATCAGTTCCTAAAACAAAGAGTCCTGCTAGGTTTATTTTTAAGTTTCCTTCAATTTGAATAGTTGAATTTGGAGGTGTTAAAGGTTGAATATGATATTCGTCTGCTGCTGGAAGTCTCGAATCATGAATTAATAATGTGTATTCATCAGGGTCATCAGTGCCAATATCCCCATCCCCATCTTTATAAGAAATCACCAATTTTATATCTTGGCTAAATTCCGAAGTTGTACTTGGACTTAAACTTACAAATTCTATTTCAGGTATTTCACTATAGTTTTCATCATCTTTCTTACAAGAAAAAAGTACAAGCATAGTAAAGGATATAATAATAAATTTATACATGTTTATAGAAGAAAGATTGTAAATAAATAAATTGCAAGTTGTGAACTACCATCACTAGGATTTTCTGCAGGGGTTGTGTGATTCCCATCTTGAACATAAACTCTAACAAATAAGTATTTAGTCGTAGATGGATAACTACTTAAATCGATATCTAATTTATGAGTAAATGAAGTAGAATTTCCAGAAAAATCATTTGCTGTAATTGCAGAAGATACATTCATAGTTTGTGCAGCAACTGTATCAAATCCAAACATTGAAGTGGATACTTTTACTTCATTAACAGTCATACTTGCTCCAGGTGTTAAATCATCATCTACAGAAAACCAAAAATCAACATCATTTCTAGGAACTAAGATTGGAGTTACTCCTCCTGCACCAGGTGCTCTTATTTTTGGGGTTGTTGTATTATTATTATCATAAACATTAAAACCTGTTACAATGGGATTTGGATTTCCAACTACAGGTGAATTTCCATACATGTCTTTAGCACCATCATTTATCCAAGTTTTTATTCCATTGATATGATTCGCTTTATTTGCTATCCATTCATCTCCCGATACGGCTGGCATAATTCCTGAGGTGTTTGGTAATGCAGTTATAAGTCTCTCGTGTAATAATGAGAGTGCTGCGTCTCCAGGTTTTACTCTAAATGTAAAGTCTCCAGCAGGATTGTTAGTTAATACATTATGATAAACGGTATTGTTATAAGAACTTGTTATAGTTCTAAAATCTGGTTCAAATGCTCCGTCATGACAACCAGAATTAGCACAAGTAGGTTTAAAAACTGTAGCGTGTAAATATCCAAAATTAGAAGTTGGCAAACCTGCCAATGTTGGTTCTTCGTATTTTTTTGGTGTAGTATATCCTTCGTAAGGATTTTCGATTTCATTTTTCTTGCATCCGTAAGAAAAAACGAAAATAACGAGAATCACTAACGTGGATATATTTTTTAAATTAAATTTCATAGATTATAATTTTCTAATTAATGATTGGCTACTTCCATGAAGGTAACCAGAAGTTAACATTTCACTTTCAATTCCTAAAATATGACCAATCGTAATTGCTGCATCTGTATTTAAAGGAGATGAACTGCTAATTGGAGTAGTAGCTTTATCTGGATGATTTGTAATTGTTTTCCCAGCCATTAAGGTAAATACCCTTCTTGTATTGGCATCTGAATGATCAAAGGCCCTAAAGTTATTTTCTGCATCCAATATTGGATTTGGATTCAAGTTTCTACCACAGTCAGGTGTTGCAATAATTATAGTGTTATTTGCCATTGAAGGAATATTGTTTTGGATATAATCCCAAAGAAAACCAACTGCGTGATCTGCTTGGTGTATTGCTCTTAAATAACCTGTGAAATTAGAGTGGCAAGTATCAGGGCCATCAATTTTAACAACAGTTAAAGCAGGATTAAATTCTTTCATCACTTCACAAGCATAACCTACTGTTAACCCATCACCACCAGAAACAGGAGGTTGAAGGACTGATCCAGCTTGTTTCTTTAAGAACATATTCTTCATGAAAGTTTTTATTTGAGCCTTTTCAGCTTCAGTATTTCCAACAACATCCAATACATTGTTTTTTGTTAAACTTTCATATGAGTTATCTAAAAAATATTTCATTTTATACATAGGCGAAAGTTCATTCTGAGGATGATAAACTTTTGCATTTTTCAAAAATTGATCACCTTGTGAACCAAAAGTTACCCCTGGGATAAACATATTAGCTCCATATTCTGCACCATAATCAGGATCATCACTGTGGTTATATAGAGGAACAGAATTCCCTAGGGAATTCCCCAGAAACCAAGTGTCAGTTGCTTTGTAGCCACCATGTTTTCTTAAAAATTCAAAAATTGTTGGTGTTTTTGGTCTATCAAGCAAGGGTTGTGCAAGATTAGTATTTCCTTGTAATAAAGCAATAGAACCTCCATAATGTCCAGCTGCAACAGCATTTACTTCTTTAAATAATACTCCTTGAGACTGAAGAGGTGTACTTAAAATAGGATTGATTGGAGTATTCCCTCCAGGTCCAGTTCCATATACAACTTTAGAAGTTGGAGCAGCACCTGCTAGCATATTGGGCATTATGTTTCCAGGTATATTTATACTCGGGTCTGGATTCCAAGTATATTGACTTTGAGTCAAATACATTTGATCAACAGTTTCTTGATTTCTTATTCCACCAGCATACATTATTAATACTACATGGGGAGCTATTTGTGTACCTGATGGAGCAAATAGTCTTCCACTTGGCAAAATATAAGGAGCAACAAAAGCACCAGCAGTTGTTAATGTAGCTTTTTTTATAAATTCTCTTCTTTTCATAATAAAAGGATTTTTTTAAGGCTTAATAAAATAAATATTCGTTTGATAATGCAAAAGAAAAATAGACAATCTCTGCAGATCTAAGTGGGTCATTAGTAATTTCATTTCTGAAATACTGTTTTTCTCCTTCTGTTGGTCTTCTTATCAAAAATCTTTCATAAGAATCTTTAACAAACTTATCAATATCACTTCTCATTACAGTATTTGTTGGTATTACAGGAAGTGGGGAGCTGCTATTCATAAAGTTACTTATTATAACTTCTCTTGCTAGTTCTTTATCTCCAATTGAGGTGATACATTGACCAGCTCTATAAATATCTCCAGCAGATAAAGCTTGT
>CALLII010000010.1 GCA_938009745.1 uncultured Flavobacteriales bacterium | reverse complement strand
ACTAATTAAGTATCTTTTTGCTCCTCTCCCCTTTATTTTTTTCTCTAATAAAATTGCTTCAGTAGAATAAGGAACTTCTATCTTCCAAACTAAAATCCATGGTTTTCCAACTCGAGTATAGACTGTTCTGCCTGAATTATGATCCTGAATTCTTTGAAGAAAATTAATTGTTTGACCTGCATAATATTTATTAAGTGATTCGCTAAATAAAATATAAACTTCGCTCGTAATTCTTTTAAATAAAAAAAACCTCCAACTCAGAAATGAATTGAAGGTTTTTTTAGTCGGGGTGGCAGGATTCGAACCTGCGACCTCCACGTCCCAAACGTGGCGCGATAACCGGGCTACGCTACACCCCGAAAAGTGTAGTCTATTTTTACTTAATTCTAGAGTTTAAATCTCCCGATAAGGAATTAAGATATTGTTGTTATTTTTAGAACTTTTAATACATTTCTGTATTGAGATTGCAAATATAGAACTTCCTTTTTAATCTGCAATTAAAAACAAGAAATTATGTGTCAATATTTGCATATTTTGCATTCTTTTCAATAAACTCTCTTCTTGGCGGTACTTCATCACCCATCAACATAGAAAATGTTCTATCACTTTCTATAAAGTTTTCAATCGTGATTTGACGTAATGTTCTAAATTCAGGATTCATTGTTGTATCCCATAATTGTGATGCATTCATCTCTCCAAGACCTTTATACCTTTGAATTCCTACAGAAGATTCATTTCCTGAACCTTTCAATTCTTGAACATATTTATCTCTTTGGTCATCATCCCAGGCGTAAAATTGTTTCTTTCCTTTTTTTACTAAATATAAAGGAGGTGTTGCAATATAGATATACCCTTTTTCTATTAGTTCTCTCATGTGACGGAAAAAGAAAGTAAGTATCAAAGTCTCAATGTGAGATCCATCAACATCAGCATCACACATAATAATCATCTTGTGATATCTTAATTTTTCAATATTAAGAGCTTTACTATCTTCTTCAGTTCCTATTCTTACACCTAGAGCAGTGTACATATTCTTTATTTCCTCATTCTCAAATATCTTGTGGTGCATAGCTTTTTCTACATTCAATATTTTTCCTCTTAAAGGTAATATTGCTTGAAAAAATCTATCTCTTCCTTGCTTAGCTGTTCCTCCTGCCGAATCTCCCTCGACCAAGTAAAGTTCACATTCTGCTGGGTCATTTCCTGAGCAATCAGAAAGTTTTCCTGGCAATCCACCTCCAGACATTACTGTCTTTCTTTGTACCATTTCTCTTGCTTTACGAGCTGCATGACGAGCTGTAGCTGCAAGAATTACTTTCTGGATAATCGTTTTTGCATCATTTGGATGTTCTTCCAAATAATCAGTTAACATTTGAGATACTGCCTGACTTACAGGTGCATTTACCTCTCTGTTTCCAAGTTTAGTTTTAGTTTGTCCTTCAAATTGTGGCTCACCAACTTTTACCGAAACAATTGCTGTTAATCCTTCACGAAAATCATCTCCCGAAATTTCGAACTTTAATTTATCTAATAAACCAGATTCTTCAGCATACTTTTTAAGCGTACCAGTTAATCCTCTTCTAAAACCAGATAAGTGTGTTCCTCCTTCGTGGGTGTTAATGTTGTTTACGTAAGAAAAAATATTCTCCGAGTATGAAGTGTTATAAATTAAAGCTACTTCTACTGGTACTCCATTTTTTTCTCCTTCAATATGAATTACTTCTTCAATTATTGGTTCTCTAGATGAATCCAAAAACTGAACAAATTCTTTTAATCCTTCTTTAGATAAAAAAGTTTCCTTTACAGTTTCTCCTTTTTCGTTTAAATTTCTTTTGTCTTCAATAGTAAGAGTTAATCCTTTATTTAAAAATGAAAGTTCTCTTAATCTTGTAGATAAAGTTTCATAATTGTAAGTTCTTTCACTAAAGATGGTATCATCTGGAGTAAAAGTTACAGTTGTACCAACTTTATCCGATTTACCTGTTTCTTTTACTGGGTAAACTGGCTTTCCTTTTTCGTATTCTTGAATAAATGATTTTCCATCTCTAAAAACTTCTGCCTTAAGGTGATTAGAAAGCGCATTTACACAAGACACACCAACTCCGTGAAGCCCACCTGATACTTTGTAGGTATCTTTATCAAACTTCCCTCCTGCTCCAATTTTGGTCATTACAACCTCCAGTGCCGAAACACCTTCTTTTTTGTGCATTCCTGTTGGAATTCCTCTTCCGTTATCTTCTACCGAAATAGAATTATCTTCATTAATTATTACGTGAATGGTGTCGCAATAACCCGCCATTGCTTCATCAATAGAGTTATCCACTACCTCATACACCAAGTGGTGTAACCCTCTTAATCCAACATCACCAATATACATGGAAGGCCTTAACCTTACGTGCTCCATTCCTTCTAGAGCCTGTATATTATCTGCTGAATAATTTCCTTTATTTTCTTCGCTCATAATTTAGCTTAAATTGTTCATTTCAATAAGGAACAAATATAACTAAATTGGCAGTAAAAAAGAAGCAATAACAACTGACTTTTCAACAATAAAAACCTTTATTTGATAGGGTTTTGTTGATAAATTTTTATTCTCAATTATACGAGGAAAAAAGTAATTAAAATCAGCTTATTTTTTTGATTTTAATTCTAAAAAAGTAATCTCAGGTTTTATACCAACTCTTCCTGGAAAACCTAAGTGTCCGAATCCTCTGTTTACATAAAGGTATTGTCCCCTTTCTTGATATAATCCTGCCCAATTTTTATATCTAAGTGATACAGGACTCCATTTCCAGCCTGGTAATTCAATTCCCATTTGCATTCCATGAGTATGACCACTTAATGTCAAATGTATGTGCTGAGAGTCTTTTAAAACAATATCCTCCCAATGATGTGGATCGTGAGAAAGTAATAAATTAAACGTATTGGCAACAATACCCTCTTTTGCTTTATCTAAATCTCCTTTTGGAGGAAATGGTGGTCTACCCCAATTTTCTACTCCCAGGAGGTTTATTTTAGCTCCATCTTTTTCAATTGTTCTGTTTTGGTTTTCTAGTAAATCAAATCCAATTGATTGGTGATGGTTTCTTATTCTTTGTTCATTTTGAACTTTATCCTCATCACTTTCCCATTGGTAATAAAGACCATAATCGTGATTTCCTAAAATAGAAAACTTACCCAATGGGGCGTTCAATGCTTTTAGTTTGGGAATAAATTTATCGAATTCTTCTGAAGTATTATTGACTAAATCTCCTGTAAATAAAATAATGTCTGGAGCTAAATTTTGAATTGCATCTAAACCTAATTGAACTGCCTCCATATCATCCAAACTACCTGCATGAAAATCTGAAAACTGAACTACTTTTAATCCATCAAACTCTTTAGGTAAATCATCAAATTCTAAGGTTTCTTTAAACACTTTAAAATCATATCTAGTTTTGAACATTCCATATAGAAAAGAAGCAAATGGAATGGCAGCTATGCCAAGCCCTATTTGGGTTATAGCTTTTCTTCTCGAAGGGTAATCTACATCAGTTCCATTTGAGAATAAGGATATTAAATAAGTAAAAATTCGTACAACATCTTCTAAAAAAGCAATGGAAATAAAGACAAATTTGGCAACACTAAATGTCACTAATAACCCCAATAAAATATTAATAGTTTTTGTAGTTTGGCTTAATCCATGACCTATATTTCCTGAGGTATATATTAACGATATAAATGTGAAAATTGCGACTGCAAGTTGAATCCCAAATGCAATCCGAAATTGACTTCCTGAGTATGCAGATTTTAAAATGAAGAAAATATAAATCTCAATAAAAAGAAAAAAAGCTAGAATATAATTTAACATGGGAATATTGTCGATTAAGAAACGGCAAACTTACTTCTTTTTAGAGAAAGTATCCATGTGTCTTTCGGACTTAGATGTATGAATATCTTTTATAGTTACTAAAATCCCTGTTTCTTCTACTCCTCCAAATTCTGGGTTCCCAGCAGTACCAAATGTTTTCATGGTGTCTGAAAGATTCATATATGAGTTGATTAATGGTGGAATTCTTTCTTCTTTTTCTTTTAAAATAGCTCCTAAAAGCTTGTGTCCTTCCTTATAAGAAAGCCCATCCAACTCGGAAATAAACTTAGAACAATCATGCATAATATCAAGTGAATGAATTGGCTCTACTAATTCTTCTTTATCCGGAAAATAATAATGCATAAAAGACAATAGTATATCCCTTGCTTCCTTATTATAATCAGTATACATAGTTACTTTCCCAAAAAAATAATTTACTTCTGGATTAAGTAAAACAAGAGCTCCTAGTCCATCCCACAGGTTGTCTAACGTGAATAATCCTTTTCTGTTAGTTGCAGAAGGTTGATATTCTGGCTGAACCCATGATCTTCCTAATTCAATAGTGGTCGGTAAATAATCAGAAACAAATTTTTCGGAAAAATTAAAATAGTGTTTGGTAGAGATATCTACTTCATGAAGGTCTTCCTTTATTTTGGAACAATCAAAATATCGGTATCCTCCCAATATTTCTTCGTCCTCAGGCGACCAAACTATTAATTGGTCATAACACAACTCACAAGTGTCAAGCTCATCAATATCTACTTCCTCTCCCGTTCCACCACCTGCAGAAGCAAAAGTAACTTCTCGTAATCTACCAATCTCTCTCATTGTATTAGGAGAATTGTGATGATTGATAATATAGATTTCGTTATTTCCCTTGTTAGTATTTCTAACAAATTTGTTATCAGATAGCTCTGACTTAATTAATTCTCTAGAAACTGGACTTATAACGTAATCTAAATTCATAATTTGAAATTAAGATTATTTCTTAATCTTTAGAAAGATTATAAGTGATATTTTTTAATTCCTCAGCTAATTCTTTGTCTGATTTGTTTTTATCAAAAGTAGAGGGCGAAATTGGTTCTCCAAAATAAACATGAATAACTTCATTTTTCTGCTTAAATAGTTCGTTAGCTAAATATAGCATTTCAATATTTGCTTTAATTCCCATTCTTTCTCTAAAATTTGAGAGCCTATAAAAAAAATTAGAAAGCTTTGCATCCATAAAAACAGGAATAATATCTTTATTTTGTTTTTTGGAACGAGTTATAAATGTTTTTTTCCATTCTAAGTCTCTAACTAATCCTTTTTTTCTTCTGCTTACCAAACCTGCAGGAAAAAGAAATACAGCATTGTCAGATGCAAATAAATCATTTACTTTTTGTAGCGACTCTTTTGCATTAGAGCCATGTTTATCTACACCAACAAATAAATCTTTTAAATTTTCAAGATTCATCAATAAGTCATTCACAATAAACTTAATATCTTTTCTTACTGGCGAAATTTCTTTTACTAAAGCCATTGCATCCATTCCACCTAATGGATGATTTGAAGAGAAAATAAAACCTCCTTTTTTAGGTATGTTTTCTAACCCATGAGAAACCACTGTAATATTAAATCTTTTTATAATATCGAGACAAAAATCAACTCCCATTAACTCTTTATTTTCATCAAGAATTTGATTTATTTCCTCTTGATGAAGAATTCTCTTAAGATATTTAATGATGAAATTTGGAAGTCTTTTTAGCAATTTTGGATTTTTGCTAGCTATTAACTTTTCTACATCTATAAACTTTTTGCTCATAATATAAATGTAATAATAATTAGTAAGCTCTAATGCTATCAATTATAACTTCCTTCTTTGGCCAGTTATAATCATCTACTTTAACATTAGAAATTCTATTCAAAACACTCATTCCAGATACAACTTCACCAAAAACAGTATAATCACCATCTAAGTGAGGAGCTCCGCCAACTGTCATATAAGTCTGTAACTGCTTTCCGGTAAATGTTTTTCCAATATTTTTTTTATCTTTAAAATAAGACTCAGACATCTTTCTACCTTCTATTATATAAAAGTTAATTGCACTAGATTTTTTACCAAAACTTTGTTCCTCTGGTGATACTGCCATAGCTATAGCTCCTTTCTTATGAATATTATTCTTATTAATCTCATTAGGAATTCTATATCTACCTATAGCTTCAATTTTAGATCTCATTAAAGGGTCATCAGAGTTACCTCCTTGAATCATGAAGTTATTTATTACTCTGTAAAATAGTGTTTTATCAAACAATTTCTTTTTAGCAAGTAATACAATATTTGCTCTGTGCAAAGGGGTGTTATTATATAGTTTAAATATCATCTTACCTTTATTAGTGTAAACAGCAATATTCGTTTCTGGATTTGTATCACCAAAAGCTTTTAGTCTTGATTTTACATTAGTATTTGTGATATAAGTTTGCGCAATTTTCTCGATAATTAAAGAATTTGAATCGATTTCAGTTTCTTTAATTTCTTTTTTAATTTCAGTAGTTTTTTCTGAAATTGGAGTGACTTTATTTTCTCCACATGAAAGAATAAAGAGTAAAAAAATAAAAGAAGTAAAAAAGGAAGAAAATGAGTTCATGAATTAACAATTAAGATTCATAAAAAAGTGGCAAGCTACTCTTATCGCACCGCTACAACCACCTACCCTTGCTACGTTCCCGTCCTGGGGGATTAAGTAGGAGCTGGTCGTAAGAGACTTGCCATTGCAAATATACAACTTGCCAAACTAAAACCAAATATTAAGACGCCCATTACGTATGTTTTTTTTTAAAGTTTTGTTTTTAACGAACTAAATATTACATAATTGTGAAATTATTAATATTAATTCTTATTTTTAACGTTAATAACGGGCAACCATTCAATTTATGGATACGTTAAAAGGTTAAGAAAAAAAAGATAAATATTTAATACATGAAACACAAACTACTCCCCCTAGTCATTCTTTTATTTATTGGACTAAATTCACTTTCATCCCACTTTGCTGGTGGTAACATATATTATGACTGTCTAAGTAATGGTCAATATCAATTTTGGTGCGAAATCACATTGGATTGTGGTGGTGCAAGTAACCCACAATCTATGACAATAGCAGGAACTAATACCTGTGGACTTGCAACCCAAAGTATAACACTTAATCTAGTTGGAACTTTAACACAAAATGTATCTCAAGTTTGTTTTAGAGATAGTTTAATGACAAGATGTATTGGAACTGGAAATACACTTCAAGGAAGGAGAAGATATATATATTCTGGAACTGCTTCCATTGCTCCATGCAACACATGGACGTTTGGATGGGGAAGTTGTTGTAGAAATGGAGGAGCTGGAGGTGTTGTTAACGTTCCTGCTGGAAATATTTACCTTCAAACTACAATGAATAGTGTAACAGATTCATGTAACAACTCAGTAAGATATACTGGTGTACAAAATCCTTATGTGTGTATTAACTCTAATGCTTCATACAATTTTGGTGCTTTTGACCCAGATGGAGATAGCTTAGCATACGAATTAACTGCTCCTTTAACTGCTGCTGGAACACCAACTACATACAATGCACCATATACTGCTCAAAATCCAATAAATGGAATACTACTAGATAGCACAACAGGTACAATAACTTTCTTGCCTAATGCTCTAGGTTCATTTGTTGTTGCAATTAAAGTTTCTGAATTTGATTCTTTGGGAAGACTTTTAGGGACAACAATGAGAGATATTCAAATTGTAGTATATAATTGTGCTGCAAATGTACCTCCAAATACTGATTCTACATTTTTATACAACATAGTTGGTCAAGGTACTATTACAGGTGCTAAAACCATGGACGTTTGTGAAGGAGATACCTTTTGTGTGAATTTTGATGTAATAGATTCAAATATTATGGATACTCTTTCATTATTTAGTACTAACATTTCTTCTGTTCTACCAGGTGCTACATTATCATACTCTGGAATTAATCCTATTATTGGTACACTATGTTGGACAGTACCAACAAATGCACCAGGAACAAACTCTGTGAGTTTAACTGCAGATGACGGAACTTGTCCAATTCCAGCAAGATCCTCATTTAGTATAACAATTAATGTTATTAAGAGTACTTATGTTTCGCCTGATATTACAATTTGCCTTGGCGATAGTGCACGTCTTGTTGCTAGAGGAGGAAATATATTTTCTTGGGTAGCTCTAAGTGGCCCTCCTATTAATATTGGAACTAACTTTGATTGCGATACTTGTAACCCTGTAATGGCTAAACCAAATTTAACTTCTACTTATGAAGTAACTAGTGATTTATCAGGTGGCTGTAAAAATAAAGATACAGTTACAGTTACAGTAGCTTCTAACTTTAATTATAACTTAACGCAATCTTCAGGAGCAAGTTGTAAATTAGATCCTATACAATTTAATATCACACCTCTTGTTGCTGATACCTACACTTACACTTGGTCACCTGCAGCAATGCTTTCAGCTACTAATATTCCTAATCCTCAATTAAACCCTACACAATCAGGTCAGTTTAATTACCAAATTGTTACTGTCAACTCTCAAGGTTGTACAAAACTTGATACAATAAGTGTTTTCGTTTCTAATGGAGTTAAACCAACTATACAAGCATTCACTGATATTGATACAGTTAAATGTAATGGAACGGCTAATTTGAGAGCATGGGTTGATACAGCTTTATCTATTGGAGATTTTGAAGATAATTTTGACAACTCTTTAAGTCCTTTCGGTTTTTTAAGTACAATTTCAGGTGGAGCAATAGGAACTGGATGTGGAGCTAATTCTGCACCCAACTCAATGAACTTTAATGGGGCTGGTGCAAGAGTATTACAGACTTCAACTATTCAAGTAGGAAATTGTACACAAATAGAATATGCTTTAAGATTAGGAAATGCTGCATCAGGTTTTGCCTGTGATAATGTTGAAAGTGCTGATCCAGTATTGTTCCAATATTCTATTAATGGTGGAACATCTTGGGTAACATTAAGAAATCATAATTATTTAGGTTGGCTAGTTAACACAGGATGGCAATCATTTTCTTTTCCTATGCCAGCAGGTGTTACAAATGCAATTTTTAGATGGGTTCAACCAAGTCATGGTGGAACAGGTCAAGACAATTGGGCTGTGGATGATATTGCTATAAGATGTAGTTCATTAAACAACTATGCATATAGTTGGACACCAACTGCCTCATTAGGAACGCCTAACTCACCTACTACAACTGCTCAGCCTTCTGTAGGAACAAACTATCAATTAGTTGTAACTGATACTACTGGTGGATGTTCAGATACAGCATTTGTATATATCGAAGCTCAGACCGATTACCCAGATATTGAGGTAGTTATTGATACTAATAATGGTTGTGAGCCCGTAACTGTTACTTTTACTAACAATACAGACCCTGCTAGAATTGGTACTATTGTTTGGGACTTTGGAGATGGAACTACTTCAAGTGCATTAACGAATCCTATGGTTCATACTTATGCTACTGCTGGTGATTATTCTGTTTCTGTTACTATTACTTCTCCTAATGGATGTGTTTCTGACACAACTTACACCAATTTAATTAGTGTTTATCCAATGCCTACAGCATTTTTCACAATGAATCCTCAACCAACTAACATTGCTAATCCTAACATTAACTTTTATGATCAGTCTAGTTCATTTGCAACTCAATGGGTGTGGGACTTTGGAATAAATCTTCCTGGATATCCTACTAATTCTACTAATCAAAATCCATTAGTTAAATATCCTGATGTAAATAGTGGTACTTATCCTGTTACACTCATGGTTACAACTGCATTCGGTTGTGCTGATACTATTACAAGAAATGTTGTAATTGATGGATTGTATTCATTATACTTACCAAGTTCATTCACTCCAAATGGAGATGATCTTAATGATGAGTTTGGACCAAATGGTGAGAAAATTGATCCTGACGGGTATTCTTTCATCATATTCAATAGATGGGGAGAAGTACTATTCTCTACTACTGATGTAAATGAAAAATGGAATGGTAAGGTTAACAATAGTGGTGAAATGGTGCCTGAAGATGCCTATGTATGGAAAATAATGGCGAAGGATGGAAACAATGGTGAGGAACATGAATACTTTGGTCATGTACTTGTGATTAAAAAGCCACAACCAGAATAAATTTAAATTATCAAATAGTTAAAAAGCAAGTTTAATAAACTTGCTTTTTTTTTTGCACTATTAAACCTGAATCGAAATATCTTATTAAATTATTTGAAATTTATCTCATTGAATAATCAAAACCAGTACGAAGTAATTCTATAACCTCATTATTTATGTCGTATTCGTTCTTAACTCTAATATGATGAGCGTAATTTCCGTAAAAATCCGTTACTTTTTTTAGCACATCAGAATCAAGAGTTCTATCTAAATAAAACTTTAAATCCAGTTCACTTTTCATTGGCTTAATAATTAGCCATGCTCTTTTACTATGAAAAACTATACTATGTTTGGCTGCTCCAAAGGTGTTGGGTTTCCAATCTTCAGTTATTTTTAGTATTCTATCGAATGCCAAAACCAACTCGTCAGATTTATTCTTAAATAATTCTCCTACTTGTGTTTGAGAACATGTATGGGATTGATTAGTTGTATAAAAGTTTCTATTACAATTAGGACAAATCCACATAAATTAATTAAAGTTTAATTAAGGAGCTAATAAACCAAGAGCATACTTCATTTTAACTTCGGCCTTTCTATTTTCAGCCAAACTATTTACAAATTCTATTTGAGAATAAATAAAATTCTTTTCTCTTGAGTTAATCATAAATATAGAGCTTTCTCCAATGCTAAAAAGTCTTAATTCAGCATCTAATAAGCTTTCATAATTATTTTGAGCAGAGTTATAAAGAAAGGCTTGACTATAGCTAATATCCCATGAATTGTAGGCGCTATTTATTTTATACCTTACAAATTGAGTCTTATCGGCAAAACCTGCCTCCATGTCTCGTATTTCTAATTTTGTAAGCCTTAGCTCTCCCCTTTCTTTCCTTATAAAAATTGGAAAACTAAATTCGGCTCCCCATTTATAATTATTAATGTTGTAAGTATCAAAAGTATTTGCAAAAGTATTATCGGCTAATGCATTGTATTTAAGCTCTATAGTTGGCTTTAGGTTCTCTCTATCAAGTCTTAAGTCTATTCGTTCCATGTCAATTAAATAGGCGTATTTAATCAATTCTGGATGTGTAGATATTAAAGAATCGGATTGAATTAATAATTCTCTACTTGCAGTTTGAATTAAACTGGTATCAATCGCTACAGGTACTATAGTATAATCAACCTCTAAAGGAATAATTCCTTCTTGCCACATATATATTTGAAGCAAATTAGTGTTGTTACGATATTCCAAAAGAGCCTGTTGTAAACCTATTTGACGATTCTGAACTAAAATTAATGACTCCAAAGTATCTATTGAGGGTTTATTTCCCAATCTAGCTTCAGTCTTTACTCCTGTAAATCTTATTTGTGCATTTGATAATGCATTTTGATAAATAGCAACCTTGTGATAGGCCTTAAACCATTCCCAGTAAACTATTGTAGATTGATAGAGTAAATCGTTTAGAATGACTCTTTGTTGTGCCTCAGTGCTGTTTGCATAGATTTTAGCTTTCTTTAATTCAGCTCTTCTTTCATCAATGAACAATCCCTTTCCTAAATTTACTGAAAGACCTGCGTTCCAAAGACCATTTAAAGGATCTTTATTCTCTGGGTTTAAGAAAATTCCTTCGTTAGTTTGATATCCAGCTTCTACAGTAATACCAAACCATGTTGGAACTTTTATCCCTCCATTTATTAAACTATAATATTGTTTTTCATCAAAGTATTTTTGCCCTGCTGTACCATATAGCTTGGGGTCAAATCCACCTCTAGACTTTAGTATGTATGCTTGACCTTTTTCTACCTGAAGATTAGCTTGAATAGCAATAGGATGATTACTTTTTACAAGATTTATGAATTCATCAAATGTAAAAACCGTAGTATTATTTTGACTGAATGTAGAAACAAAAAACAGTAAAAAAAATGATGAAAACAAAAAGTGTTTTCTGTATGTAAAGCAATTATCTATCATTTTTTAGTTCCCTTTAATTTTTTATGCTTTTTGTAAAAGTCAGGTGGGAATCCATTAATGTTTCGCCATAACTCGTACCAAATTGGTACATCATTTAATAAAATCATGTTATTTGTTCCTCCTCCAAACATTAGCGCATCTGGCCAAGGATGATCAGAAGTATCAGGTTTTACTAGTATCCTATATTTACCATTATCTCCAATAAACATATCCATTGCGTAAACCTCACCTCCATAAGTTCCGTAACTAGTATTTGGCCATCCAGCAAATACAATTGCTGGCCATCCATCAAATTGTAGTCTAACTTCTTGGCCAATTTGTAATAGAGGTAAATCTATAGGCTCTACAAATAGTTCGACAGCAAGTTGATATTTTGTAGGCATAATTCTCACAACTGGGTCTCCTTCTTTAATAGTTTCTCCTATTCCAGAGTATATTAAACTTGAAACATATCCATTTTGCGGAGCTAATATGTAATACAGACTATTTCTTTTGGAATAATTTGATAGTTGATTCATCATTTTTGTTACAGTTCCCTCTGAATCAAATTGAGTGGAAAGAGTAGAGAAAATATCTGAATTAACTTTGGCTATATCCGAATCGAATTTTACTTTGATGTTAGATAATTCAACACGAGTATTAATAATCTCATTTTGGCTAGTAAGCCATTTGTTTTGAGCTTCTATTTTATAAGCTAATGCCTTTTGTTCTTTTACTCTTCTGTTTTCAAAATCAGTTAGCGATTTCAACCCCTCTTGGTAAAGGCTATCCATCCTGTTAAATTGGCTCCTAGCTGCAGCATAATTTGCAATTGCCGCTTGGTAATTATTAGAATCATTTTGAGCTTTAAGCTTTGATTGCATCAATTTATTCTTCCCTTGTTGAATTTTCAACCTTCTTAGTTCTTCCAAAGCACTTTTTTGACCATTAAGGGCAATAACTTTACTTTTATAAGATTCTACAGAAGAACTTTTTAAATCCATCTGATTTTGAGTTCTTGAAAGTAGGCTTGTATCAAAAAATTTGTCTTTAACCTCTGATAAAAAAGCAATTGTATCTCCTCTTTTAACAAAGTCTCCTTCTTGAACAAACCATTTTTCTATTCTTCCAGGAATAACAGAATTTATTGTTTGAGGTCTTTGATCAGGTTTTAAAGTAGTTACACTTCCACTGGTTCTTATATTCTGAGTCCATGGTAAGAATAACAATATTATTGATACGATTGATATAGCATATAAAAAACGAATAAATGTTTTACGAGAACTCCTACTTTCCACTTTTACAAGAGTTTTGAAGTTGCTTTCCTCCACCCTATCTG
Source organism: uncultured Flavobacteriales bacterium (assembly GCA_938009745.1). GTDB lineage: Bacteria > Bacteroidota > Bacteroidia > Flavobacteriales_D > CAJJDF01 > CAJJDF01. Next base: position 15,494 of record CALLII010000010.1, on the reverse strand, counting down.
CTATACTATTCTTCGAAATATTTAACATATTCTATAGTTTATAATAAATCCTTAATCGAGTTGTAACTTCCTATTCCCTTTATTTCTCCGTCATCTAATACAATAACTTTATCCATTTTTTCTGCTAATGCAGAATTGGATGAAGCTAAAATTAAGGTCCAACATCTATCATTATGTGTTAAAAAATTCAAGATTCTATTTCGCTCATTGGGAGAAATTGCTCCAAATGCATCTTTAATTAACAATAATCTTGGCTTATCAGCAATACTCCTTGCAAGCAATATTTTATCAATTATTCCTTTAGAAAATTTTTGACCTCTAGAATCTATCAGAGTATCATATCCTTGAGGTAATCCTTTGATTTGATTCTCTAATCCAATATTTTTAACTGCCCACTTAATATTTTCGAAAGTAGCATTTTCTCTACCCATTTTTATATTGTCATAGATAGTACCATCAAAAAGTAATTCTTCTCTTAGGCAATCACCTATAACGTTTCTTAATGTGCTTAATTTTAAGTTTCCTTGTGGCAAATCATTGTAAGTAATATAACCACTTGAAGGTGCGTAAAGAGCTGAAATTAAGTATAATAAAGTAGATTTACCTGAGTCATTATCTCCAATTAACAATACTTTCTCGTTTGGATTTAAACAGAAACTAATATCCTTAATTACTGGCTCAAGTTCATCCATATAACTAAAATTAACTTTACTCAATTCTACCTTCATTCCTCCTTCTTCCAAATGATCAAGAATACACAATCCATCACTTTTCTCGAGCTCAAGATCAGTTACTTGACCTATTTTTTCTAATGAAGTAAGTACGTCATAAATTGTTTCTAAGCTTACAATAAGTTTTTCAACAGAACTAATTACCAATAATATAATAATTTCTGCGGCTACAAACTGACCAATATTCATCTGTTGCTCCATTACAAGAATACTACCTATGATTAGTAAACCTGCGGCAACAATAACCTTAAAGACTATTAAAAGTGAATACTGCTTTAATAATATTCTAAAATGACTTTCTCTAGCGTCAATATACTTTTCAGTTCTTTTATCAGTTACTTCCAAAGGAAGTTGGGTTTTTCCAGCAAGTTTAAAACTAATATTAGTTCTTGCCATCTCTTGTAACCAGTGAGCTACATTGTATTTATTTTTAGATTCTATTAAACTTGTTTGTAATCCAGCTTTAGCTGTGTATTGGAAAATAGCCCAAACTAGAACAACCAAAATTAAACTGAATATTATAAAAAATGGATGATAAAGTGATAACAAAATCAATCCAAATACTACTTGTATAGAGGCTGAAGAAAAATCTATTAATATTTTAGAAATACCTTTTTGAACAGAAATAATATCAAAAAAACGATTCATCAATTCAGGAGCATAATGATTGTATAAGGCTGACATCTTGATATTTGGAATCCTAAATGCAAATTCAAAAGCGGCTCTAGAAAACAATCTTTGTTGAAGTATCTCCGTAATTTTAAGTTGACTAATTTGTAGTATCCCTGAGAATATTATTCCTAATATTACGAACGCCACAAGAACAATCCAAGCTGTACTAACTTCTCCTCCTTGAATTAAGTTTATAATTGCCTGAATACCTATTGGCAAGGATAAATTAACAAGACCATTAAAAATAGCATATAAATATATATACCTTATTTCTTTTTTGTCTCGACTTAATAATTTCCAAAATCTCTTAACAGGGGTTAAGCTATTTTCCATTCCACTTGCCATGTTTTACAGTCGTTTAAGTATTATATTGCTAATTTTACTCTGCAAATTAATAGTATTACTATCAATTACGCAAGTGTTTTACCTTTTTATTTAATCATTAAACATAAAAATAGCTTTTTATTTTCTTTAATTACAATTAAAATCTTTTAAAATATCAAAATTTGATAATTAAGATTGTATGGTAAAATTTATTATCGTAATATTGCAATATATAATTATGGGATTAACAAAAACTACATTATTTACTGAAGACCAAAATCAGTTGGCATTATTTGCAAAAGCTTTTGGTCACCCAGCCCGAATAGCAATTTTAGAACAAATGCTTAATACTAATTCTTGTATAAACTCTGAATTGGTAGAAGAACTAGGTTTAGCACAAGCAACTATTAGCCAGCATTTAAAAGAACTTAAATCAATAGGAATTATTAAAGGTACTATTGATGGTAAATCAATGAGCTATTGTATAAACCCAGACAATTGGACAAAAATTAAGGACACATTTAATCAATTATTTAATCAGCATGCATGTTGCGGAGGTAACAAATGTTGCTAAAACTTATACTTATGAAATTATCAGAATTTAAAGACCAACTTAACAAACTAGAGAACCTACACTTTGAGTTGCCAACAGGAGAAAGGGTTCCCGCTCACTTTCATGTAACTGAAGTAGGACAAATTACCAAAAATTTTATTGATTGTGGTGGAACTATGAGAAATGAAAGAGTAGTGAACTTTCAACTTTGGAATGCAAACGACTATGATCATAGAATTCATCCAGAGAAATTAATTGATATTATTGAACTTTCAGAAAATAAACTTGGTATACAAAATGATGAGATTGAAGTGGAATACCAAGGAAATACAATTGGTAAATACGGTATAGAGTTTGATAAAGGAATTTTTAAACTTACTACAACCCAAACAGATTGCCTAGCAAAAGAAGGTTGTGGAATTCCTGCTGATAAAATAAAGGTATCGTTAAGCAGTTTAAACGAAACTACAGAAGCTTCTAACTCTTGTACTCCAGGTGGAGGATGTTGTTAAACACAAATTATGTATAACTCTTTAGCTAATAATATAACAAGGTTTGATTTTTCAGTAATCAGCTCTGAAAGAAAAAAGGAACTTCAACAATTAATAGATTATTTAGATTCTAAATTAAAAAAAGAGTCCTTAGTCAATTTAGTTTTTGTTTGTACTCACAATTCTAGAAGGAGCCAGTTTGCTCAAGTTTGGGGACATTTAGCATCAGTTCATTACAATTTACCTATTTATTCTTTTTCTACTGGTACAGAAGTTACAGAGGCTAATATTAGAACAATATCTAGCCTAGAAAGGCTTGGCTTTAATACTTCTAAAGAAGGAAATGAAAATCCATTGATTAGTGTCAAATTTGATGAAATGAAAAATGAAATTTTATTATTTTCTAAAGATTTATCTCATTCATCTCTTCCCAAAGAAAACTTTGCAGCAATTATGACTTGCTCACATGCAGATAAAAACTGCCCTTATATTCCAAATTGTGAAGCCAGGATTCCACTTAGATATAATGACCCCAAGGCTTTTGATGATACTGAGTTAGAAAAGACTAAATATGATGAAAGATCTATTGAAATTGGGACAGAAATTTTTTATATATTTTCACAAGTAGCTACTAATTAATGTTTAAGAAATCTTTAGGAGAATTAGCTGGTACATTTATTCTTGTATTTATAGGGTGTAGTTCAGTAGCTATTTCAACTCTTGGTCTTGGTTTAGTAAGTCTATTTGAAGTTGCATTGGTTTGGGGAATTGGAGTGGCTTTAGCAATTTACTCTGTAAGGAAATTTTGTCCTGCTCATCTTAATCCTGCAGTTAGTTTAGCTTTATTCATAGAAAAGAAAATTGAAGCTTCCACTCTACTATTATTTATTTTGTTTCAATTTATTGGAGCAGTTTTGGCTGGTAGTTCGGTTTATTTAATTTTTAATTCACATATTATTGAATTTGAATTAATTAATGACATTTCTAGAGGGAATCCCGATTCTAGATTATCTGCTCGTATGTTTGGTGAATTCTATAAAACGGGAAACTGGTTTGGTAAATCTGGTGATTTGATAAATGCAATGTATGGGGAAATGAAAGGAACTTTTGTATTAGTTTTTGTTATTTTGATAATAGGTAAATCTCGAAGAAAAATAGGCAATATAGCTCCATTGCTAATTGGATTAACTATTACTTTATTAATACTTTGGATAGCTCCAATAACTCAAGGTGGATTTAACCCTGCTCGTGATTTTGGACCAAGATTAGTTGCCTATTTTGGTGGCTGGAAAGAATCAGCTTTCCCTCCTATTTCTTTCAGCTTTTTCACTGTTTATATCCTTTCTCCTTTACTTGGAGGAGTTTTAGCCTCATTTGTGTTTACCTTTTATAGAAGATTAATTAGTAGGTATAAAATTAAATAAATCTAACATTGTTTTCCTATCGTATGTATGGTATGAAAACATTAATCAGCATTATCCTTACAGTTATTTCCTTCGGTTCATTTGGTCAAAAAATTGACCAAATGGAATCATTTAGAAACATAGAATCAGACAATTATTTTAGAATAATTTACGATAACGACTATTTTAGTGAAACTGACAGAGATTATACTCAAGGATATAGTTTAGAGTATTCCTCCCCTGTTTTGGCCAAGAATCCAATTAATAAGATTCTCTTGAAAAATAAGTCAGGAATAAAAAAATATGGACTTCTTATTGAACATATTGGTTTTACCCCATTGGATATTAGAAGTGAAGAAATTCAATTTGGCGATCGTCCATTTGCTTCGGCAATTATGCTCAAAACCTACTTAATATCAATTGATAGTAATAAAAAAACAAGGCTTAGCTCTTCTTTTAACTTTGGTTTAATTGGTCCTGGAGCTTTTGGTAGAGAAATACAAACTGGAATCCATAGAGCCATTGATTACACAATTCCTTTGGGTTGGCATAACCAAATTGAGAATGATGTAGTAATTAATTATGGGATTGACTTGGAAAAACAATTAGTCAGATACAGAGACTTTTTTACTCTCCAGGCCAATGCAAAAGGAAAATTAGGAACTTTGTATACCAATTCATCACTAGGATTTAATTTCACTATTGGTAAAATAAACTCTCCGTTTACTTCACCTAAAAAAAGTTCTAAATTTCAGATATGTGCATACGCTCAACCTCTTATAAATTTTATAGGATATGATGCTACATTGCAAGGTGGGCTATTTAACAACAGAAGTAAGTATACAATACCCAATGCTGATATTGAACGAATTACTTACCAACTTAACTATGGTATTGTAATTAAAATTAATAAATTATACTTAGAATATTCCAGAGCAGAAATGACCAGAGAACACAGTAAAGGAATAAGAATTGGTTGGGGAGGTGTAAAAATTGGCTATTCATTTTAAATTCAGTTTCTAAATTTTAAACAAAAAAAAGACCTTCTTTTCAGAAAGTCTTTTTAAAATTAAGGGTGGATGATGGGATTCGAACCCACGACCCCCGGCACCACAAACCAGTGCTCTAACCAACTGAGCTACAACCACCATTTTTTCGGTCTGCAAATATAGATAATTAATTCTATTCTATACAAGCAAAATTTTTAGTTTTTTTTAATTAAAATTTAAACGCTAAGAAAAAAAGTTAATTAACTCCTTTTTTGCTCCTGAAGACACTAGTACTGAGCTACCATCACTCATAATTGCTTGTCCTACTTTTCCCTTTTTATATTTAACAACTTGAGCCAAATTAAGTAAATGTGATTTATGAGAGCGCAAAAAACCATATTCAGTTAGTAATTCTTCGTAATATTTTAAAGTTTTGGAGAGAACGTACTTTTTATTCTCTTCCAAATACAAAATTGTATAGTTATCAGAAGCCTCTGCTCGAATTATGGAATTTATTTTAACAACCTCAAAACCATCTAATTGAGGGATAACCATTTTTTGCTCTTTATCATTTAGAGATTTAATATTCTCTGCTAAAATTTTGGTGTTACTTAACGAATCTTTGTTCTCTTTTTTATCATTAATCTTATCTACAGCAGCTACTAGTTCGTCAATATCTATTGGTTTAAGTATGTAATAACTAGCGCTTAAATTAAGTGCTTTAATAGCATAATCACTAAATGCAGTAATAAATACTACTTCAAAATCAATCGTTTCTATTCGCTCAATTAAATCAAAACCATTTCCATAAGGCATTTCAATATCAAGAAAAACTACAGATGGTGATTTTTCTTTTATCAATTTTTCTCCGTCAGTAATGTTTGCAGCTTCTCCAATAATTTCAACATTTGAACAATAGTCAGTTAAATAAGAGCGCAAAATTTCTCTGCTAATCTCCTCGTCATCAATTAATATTGCTGTTAACTTACTCATTTTAATATAGTTTTAATTCAACCAATGTTCCTGTATCGGTTTCTGAGTTTAAATCTGTAATATGAATAACAAGTTCTTTTTTAAATACCGATTTAATGATATCAAGGCGATTCTCTACATTTTTAATCCCTGTAGATTTCATCTTCTTCTGATTCACAGTTTTAGATTCCATGGAGAGCTTCCTCCCTATTCCATCATCAGAAATGGTGATTTTTAAATAATTAGACTCTTGTAAGAACTTAATATCCAGATTTCCTTTCTCTTTTTTATATCTCAATCCATGCCAAATTGCATTCTCTACAAAGGGTTGTAACAACATTGGTGGTATTTGGTAATTATCCAGAACTATACTTTCATCAACTTCAAATGTGTAATCAAAATCACTGTTAAACCTAAAGTGTTCCAATTTTAAATACCGTTTTAAAAGTTCAATCTCTTTGGCTAAAGGAATAAAATCTTCTTGTGAAGTCTCAAGCACTTCTCGCATTAACTTAGAGAATTCGGCTAAATACTTATTTGCAGATTTCTCGTCTTTTTTGGCAATAAAGCTATTAACCGAGTTAAGAGAATTAAAAATAAAATGAGGATTCATTTGAGTCCTCAAGGATTTAAGAACCAGTAGCTTGTTATTGTTTCTTCTTTGTCTGTTGTTTTTTAATAGTAATAAACCAAGTATAAATATTAGCGTTAGCCCAACAATCAAAAGTGTAGTAATTGTTTGTTGTCTTTTTATAGTTTCATTCTGAATTACTTGATCTTTTTTAAGTAATTCAATAGTTTGTTCATTTAATTCTCTGTCTTTATCCAACAGAAGCATTTTGTTCTCAACATTTAACAAAAATTCATTTTTAGCTTGTTCAATAAATTTTTTTTGTTGTTCATTATAGTTAAACGAATCCACAAGAGTTTCATAGTCATTTTTTGCTTCAGTTGCCTTTTGCTCTAAACCTTCTATTTCATAAACTTTGGATAAAGTATTAGTAAACTCTCTCTTAATAAAAGAGTTATCCTCTGTTTTTAATAACGGCTTTGTTTCATTAATGATTTCAATCGCTTCTTTAGTTCTCCCTTGTTTTAAATAATTTTGTGAAATACTATTGGAATTATTAAGTGCAGAGTTCACGTTTCCTCTTGAATTATTGTAAGTATATGCTTTTTGCTGCACCTCTATACTTTTATCTAAATTCAGTTGTTTTTCATATAAAATTGCCAACAAATCATATGCTTCATTAGCCAAACCATCTTTTTCTATTGATTCTGCCATTTGCTGAGCATTTTCAAAAAAGGATTGTGATTCAGTAAAATTACCTTGAGCCATTTCTACTTTACCCAAACCAATATTTGCTCGTATCTGATATTCTTTATTTCTCGAAATTACCGCTTCTTTAAGAAGAGTTTTAAAACTACTTTTGGATTCGGTTAACTGATTACTATTTAATTGCAACAACCCTATTTTCCATTGACTAAAAAAAGAGATATAACTATTATCAACCGATTTAGAGCTTCTGCTCTTTTTACTAATGGGAGCTGTAGTTATTTCTAATACTTTTTTATGCAATGAAATTGCTTTATCAGTTTGTGCGTTTTTTTCGTAGTTCAAAGCTGCTTCTTGAAGAACCTCCAAATACCAATTTTCATTGTTCAGATTATAAATTATTTCAATTGCTTTCTGGAAATTGGAAGACGCTACGGAATAATTAGAAAGTGAATTATTAAACCTTCCAAGTATCTGATAACCTAGAGCCTCCTGAGCTTCATACTTATATTCTACAGCCAATAATAAATTAGTTTCAACCAATTTAACAGCCTTTGATATGCTGTCGTTAAAGATGATTTCAGCATACCTTAAATTCTGCTCTATTGAATATTTACTCACTTCGTTTTGCTCACTAAATGAGCTAAACTTCTTAGATATAGATTTATCTTGAGAAACCCCCACAGAGGTTAACAAACTGAAGAATAATAGTATCGATATGTATTTAAAAAATGACAAATGCGTGCTTATTGAGACTAAAAATAGTTCTTTTTTATTTATCCGATTTTAGAATGAAGCTTGTAGTACAATGAAAATAATGCTTAACTATAGTTTTGAACCATTACACTAATCGAAACGACCAGTTCACTCATTCTTGGTTTCTAACTATATAATTATGCCTTTAATTTGTTTCAATAATTATCGAAAAATCACTCACTATGAAAATTCTAAGAACCTATAAACAAACAATCTGTCTACTATTTTTAAACTTGTTTTTATTCTCTTGTACTTCAAATGGATATTCTTATCCTAACACTCCAGTACAATTTGAAGATGAACAACAATCCAATGAAATAAAAATTGCACTATTACTTGATACCAGCAGTAGTATGAGTGGATTAATAGATCAAGCAAAATCACAATTATGGAAAATTGTAAATGCTTTGTCTATGGCGAAGAAAGGCCAAGAAAATGCAAAACTAAAAATTGCATTGTATCAATATGGAAATGATTTATTAAATGGCAGTGAAGGATATATTGAGCAAATATTACCATTAACGAATGATTTGGACGCAATCTCAGAAAAGCTATTCGCATTAACAACTAATGGTGGAGAGGAATATTGTGGAAGAGTAATTCAAACTGCTGCTAATCAATTAAATTGGAATACTTTGAACGAAGGATTAAACTTAATATTTATAGCAGGAAACGAGCCTTTTAATCAAGGAAGTGTTGATTACAATACAGCTAGTATGCAAGCAAAGGAAAAAGCTATTACTGTGAATACAATTTTTTGTGGAGATCACGCAACAGGAATGAATAGTTTTTGGCAAGCTGGAGCAATTGCAACAGGAGGAAATTACATGAATATCGACATGAATAAAAAAACAATTTATGTTTCTACTCCTTATGATGTGAGAATATCTGAGCTTAATGATTTATTGAATACAACTTACTTAGCATACGGAAAACAAGGAAATAGAAGTAAAATGAACCAAACTACTCAAGATAATAACTCTAGTAGTTTTGGATTAGAGAATAAAGTATCTAGAGCTGTAAGCAAAAGTTCACATAATTATTCAAATTCGCATTGGGATTTAATTGATGCTTCAAAAGATGAAAACTTTGACATAGAAAAAGTAAAAACTTCTACTCTTCCTGAAGTAATGCAAACAATGACAAAAAGTGAAAAATTAGCTTACATCAAAAAAATGAGTGACGAAAGGACCAGAATAAACACTCAGATTAAGACTTTAAACGCAAAGAGAATTGCTTATATCAGTTCAAATCAATCAGAAGGTAATGAATCTTCATTGGATTTTGTAATGCTTAATGCCATAAAAGGTCAAGCAATTGAAAAAGGATTTGTATTTGATGATATGCCAAATACAACACCTGTTGAAAAGGCGTATGTTGATTTTGATTATTTTGAACAAATAAGTTCAGAAGCCAAGGCTCACAGAGCAACAAGGTTAATTAACTTCAATACTTTTACAAAGTATGCTAAAGAACCAAAAACTATAATTCTTGATACTAGGTCCAAAAGAATGTACGACAAGTTACACCTTAAAGGCGCTATTCACATTAACTTTTCGGACTTTACACAAGAGTATTTAGCTACCATGATTCCTGATACTAATACGAGAATACTAATTTATTGTAACAATAATTTTAAGCAAACAACTAGTATCGAAGAGTTACAAGTTCTACAAACTTCTATTAGAAGAAATATGGCCTCTAAGGCATACATTCCTAACAAAAGAGTTTTTGTTAATCCAGTAAAACCAATAAATACAATGGCATTGAACATACCAACTTACATTAACTTATATGGGTATCATTACAGAAATGTATATGAATTAAGTGAGCTAGTATCAGTTGATAATCCTTTACTAGAGTTTGAAGGAACTGAAGCTAATTTGAAATAATAGTTAGGATATTTTCTCAAAAGAATATCAAATCCCTTTAATCATAAATTAAAGGGATTTCTTTTTCTATTTATTTATCTTTATATATAATTTGGCATGCATTATGCATGTGTGTTATTGTACTGTTAACGAAAGCAACAAAGTTTATCTGTAACCGTACCAATAGTAACTTAGATAAAGAAAAAACTGATAATAATGAAGAAATATATTCTATCCTTAATTTTACTAACGTATAGTTTAACTAGCCTTGCACAAACTTACACTATAGACGTGAAAGTAAAAGGAATAACAGATTCTTTAGCTTACTTAGCTTCTTACACAGGAAAAGATTTACTACTAGTTGACACTGCTGTTGTAAGAAAAGATGGAAGTTTTACTTTTACTAAAGATAACTTACCCCATGGAGTTTATGCAATTGTTGCAAGTATGAATCCGCCTAAATATTTTGATTTTTTATTAAATGAAACTAAAGTTTCTCTTGAAACATCTTTGGATAGATTAACTAAAGATATGGTTGTGAAAAAATCTAAAGAGAATAAATTGTTTTTTGATTATGTATCTTTTTTATCAAAAAGTACTGAACTAAAAAAACCTTTATTAACACAAAGAGAAGAATTTAGAAAAGTTAATGACAGTAAAAAAATAGAAGAGATTGAAAAGAAAATTTATGAAATTGATATTAGTGTAACAGAATACCAAAAGAATTTAGTTAGAGATAATAAAGACATGTTTATTGGTAAATTAATCAATATGTCTCTTGAAATTGAAATTCCAAAACCATCTACAAAGGTTGAAGATACAGCTACTTTCAATTACGAATATTACAAAAACCATTATTGGGATAACGTAGATTTATCTGATGATAGATTAGGAAAATCAGCTTTATTTTTCAATCAAATGCAGAAGTATTTTATGGATATTATTCCACAAGTCCCAGATACTATTATTAAAAGAGCTGATATATTTTTAAATCAGTTAAAGCCAAATGGTTCAATGATGAAATCAGCTATTGAGTTTTTGGCTTATGCCCATGTAAAAACAAAGCTAATGGGAATGGAATCAGTTTATGTTCACGTATGTGATAACTATATCCTTAATGGAAGAAGTGCTTGGATACCCAAAGATAAAATAGAAAAAATTAGACCTAAAGTGAATAAAATGAGACCTGTTCTTATTGGTAAAGTAGCTCCAAATTTGATTCTTGCTGATACTACAGAGAAAAACTGGATTAATCTTCATAAAGACATGAAAGCTGAGTACACTTTATTAGTGTTTTGGTCGGACGAATGTGGACATTGTAAGACTGAAATCCCAAAGTACAAAAAACTTTACGATAGTATTAAAGCTAATACTGATATTGATTTTGATGTATTTGCAGTAGGAACTATTATTGATAATGATGGATGGAGAAAATTTATTAATGAAAATGATTTAACCTGGACCAATGTATCTGATTTTAGGGATATGAGAGAAAGCCCAGATCAATATATCTTATCTGGAAAAACAGATCTTAGGAGTATCAACTACAGAAATTCTTATGATGTTTATGTAACTCCTATCGCTTTTTTATTAGATAAAGACAATAAAATTATTGCAAAACAATTTGATCCAACTCAACTTCAAAAGCTTTTAGATTTTGAAATAGCTAAAAAGAAAAAAGCCGAAGAAGAAAACAAGCAATAATTTATACTATTGGATTCTCAATTTTTTATCTTTGGTAAAACAACCAAAAGATAAAAACCATGCTAAACGAAATTAGAGTTGGAATCCCTAATGAATTACCTCCTAAAAAGGAATATGACACTACAATAAGTCATGCACCAAAAAGGAAAGATATTCTTACAGATGACGAGAAAAAACTTGCGTTAAGAAATGCACTTCGTTATTTCCCTAAGAACTTACACCCTACTCTAATAAAGGAATTTAAAGAAGAATTAGAAACCTACGGTCGTATTTATATGTACCGTTATCGTCCTGATTATAAAATGTATGCTCGACCAATAGAAGAGTATCCAGCAAAGTCTAAACATGCTGCTGCAATAATGCTTATGATTCAAAATAACTTGGATTATGCCATTGCACAGCACCCACACGAACTTATTACTTACGGAGGAAATGGTGGAGTCTTTTCTAATTGGGCTCAGTACTTACTAACTATGCAATATTTGTCAGAAATGACTGACGAGCAGACCCTAGCTATGTATTCTGGTCATCCAATGGGATTATTCCCTTCGCATAAAGATGCACCAAGAGTTGTTGTTACAAATGGAATGATGATACCTAATTACTCTAAACCAGATGACTGGGAAAAATTTAATGCATTGGGAGTTACTCAATACGGACAAATGACAGCTGGATCTTACATGTACATTGGCCCACAAGGAATTGTACATGGAACGACAATTACCGTATTAAATGCCGGAAGAAAAATTTCTAAAAATGGAGAAGGACTAGCTGGTAAGTTATTCATTACTTCAGGACTTGGAGGAATGAGTGGAGCTCAACCAAAAGCAGGTAATATAGCAGGTTGTATAACTGTTTGTGCCGAAGTAAATGATCATGCATCAGTAAAAAGACACGAGCAAGGTTGGGTAGATGAATTGATTAATAATATTGATGAATTAGTAACTCGAGTAAAAAAGGCGAAAGAAAACAAAGAGGTTGTTTCTATCGCTTTTCAAGGAAATATTGTAGAAGTATGGGAACGATTTGATAAAGAAGATATTTATGTTGATTTAGGATCGGATCAAACTTCACTTCACAACCCTTGGGCTGGAGGCTACTACCCTATTGGATTATCTTATCAAGAATCTAATGATATGATGGCTAATAATCCTGATGAATTTAAAACTCACATTAAAAAATCATTAATAAGACAAACTAATGCAATTAATAGTCATGCTGCTAAAGGAACATATTTCTTTGATTATGGAAATGCTTTTTTACTAGAAGCTTCCAGAGCTGATGCCAATATAATGGCTGATAATGGTATTGATTTTAAATATGCATCTTACGTTCAAGATATAATGGGACCAATGTGTTTCGATTATGGTTTTGGGCCATTTAGATGGGTGTGTGCAAGTGGAAAGGACTCAGACTTAGACAAGACAGATGAAATTGCTTGCCAAGTACTTGAAGAGCTTGCTAAAGATGCTCCAAAAGAGATTAAACAACAAATGCTAGATAATATCCAATGGATAAAAGGGGCAAAAGAAAATAAACTGGTTGTTGGTTCTAAAGCGAGAATACTTTATGCAAACTCTGATGGAAGAATAAAAATTGCCGAAGCTTTTAACAAAGCAATCAAAAATGGTGAAATTGGAGATGTAATTCTTGGTAGAGATCATCATGATGTTTCTGGTACAGATTCTCCATACAGAGAAACGTCTAATATTTATGATGGATCAAGTTTTACTGCAGATATGGCAATACAGAACGTAATTGGAGATTCATTTAGAGGTGCAACTTGGGTATCTATTCACAATGGTGGTGGAGTTGGCTGGGGAGAAGTTGTAAATGGTGGTTTTGGAATGTTACTAGATGGAAGTGCTGATAGTGACAGAAGACTTAAATCAATGCTTTTTTGGGATGTAAACAATGGAATTGCAAGAAGAAGTTGGGCTAGGAATGAAGAAGCTATTTTTGCTATTAAACAAGATATGAAAGACTATCCAGAACTTAAAGTTACACTTCCTAACTTTGTTGATGATGAGTTGTTATAAAGCTTCTAATTAACTTATTAGAATGTTAAAAAAAAGGCTTTGGTTTATACCAAAGCCTTTTTTATTTCTATAACTTGTGATGTTATCTTAAAGCTTGAAAATAAAGAGTGTGTGTTCATAAGAATAATACTTGTGAAGAAAACATTTATTCTCCTATACTAAATCCAAAAAACATAGCACAAAAAAAAGGCTTGAGCAATTGCTCAAGCCTTTTTTGATTAGGTTATTTTAAATTTACTTTACTACAGTTAACTTTTTAGTTGTGTTAAAGAATTCATTAGAAACTGAAACAGTATACATACCGTTTTCAAGTCCATCTAAATCAATTACAACTGTATTGTTGTCTGCACTCACTTGTTTAGAATAAATAACTTTTCCAATTGCATCAAACAATGTTATAGTTACTTCTTCATTCACATTTTGAGTTAAGATATCTACTGTTACAAAATCAGTTGCTGGGTTAGGATACACTGAAATGTTATCAGCAGAAATTTCAAACTCTTCTAAATCAACACTCATTATTGATGTACAAGCTGAAGTATCTGAACAACCTTGAGGAGTTGTAGTTATAACAGCATAGTTACCATTTCTAATTGGAGTAAAAGTTCTAGCAGTATCTCCTAATAAGAATGAGAAGTTGTTATCACAATCAGCCCACTTGTATGTTACACCAGTTTGGTTGGCTGTAAGAGTAATTCCTGTTACAGATACTGTACTTGGTGTTGCTAAGTTAATAGTTAAGTTAGTTGTGATAAATAAGTTGCAACCAAATGCATTTACTGCTGTATCTAAGTAAGTTCCACTAGTTGTATACACATTTCCAGTTTCAGGCACAGTATGAGTGAAACAAGAAGTAACTGTTCTTGTTACAGAAGTATTAGCTTTTATTGTTACATCAATAGTAATAATACTATCACATCCTGTTTTTGTAGAAATTGTATCTACATATACTCCTGATATTGTGTATAATTTTCCACTTGGAGAAGTATAAGTTCCACAAGATACTACACTATCGTTAGAGAATTTAGAGTAATCAATTACTACTGTTGTAGATATTACACTATCACATCCTGATAAAGCCGTTAAAGTATCTAAGTATGTTCCTGAAATATTTACTCCTCTTCCTCCTATTGTTGTGAAAGTATCACAAGCAAAAGTATTGATGATTACTGTTGGGTAGAATATTACATTTAAATCTAAAACACTTATCGAATCACATCCTGCTGCATTTTGAACTGTATCTGAATAAATTCCTGTAACACTATAGAACATAGAACCTAACTGAACGCTATCTCCTGAACAGATTGTAGTTGCAACTGTATCTCTGTTTATTGAACTAACAAATAAATCAATAGTTGTAATTGAATCACATCCTGCTGCATTTTGTGCAGTATCAGAATACGTTCCGGCTACTGTTAATGTTTGTGTTCCAAATGTGTAAGGCGAATTTGCACAAGTAGTGTCAGCAATTGTATCTCTTAAGAAATCATTCACTAATAATTCCATTACTGTGATTGAATCACATCCTGCTGCATTTTGTGCAGTATCAGAATAGTTTCCACTCATTGTTAAGGTTTGTGTTCCAAACGTTAAACTTGCTCCTTGACAAATTGTATCGGCTAAAGTATCTCTGATAATTGCAGTTACAAACAAATCTACTGATGCTATACTATCACATCCTGCTGCATTTTGAACAGTGTCAGAATAAATTCC
>CALLII010000009.1 GCA_938009745.1 uncultured Flavobacteriales bacterium | reverse complement strand
GGGAGAAATTTAATCAAGCACAAGCCCCTACTCCATTTTACAAATCAAAATGGTTTATTGGAGGAGCAGCATTAATTGCAATTATCGCAACAGTTACTTTGTATAACGTAGATTTTGATTCTACAAAAACTAAGTTGAATATCGATAATAATGAAGTACAATTAGCAAAGAATACCAATGGGTTTAAACCCGAAGAAACTGAATCACTATCTAAGGCCCCTGAAGTAAGCGAAATATTAGTGATAGAGAGAAAAAATGAACCAACAAATCTTAATTCTAACTATAAAGAAGAAATTAAAAAAGAAGAAAGTAAAGAGGACATCAATTTAATTAAAGATGAAGGAAAAATAACTACAAGCGACATCAATTTAGCAAGTATTGGAAACATCCAAAAAGAGAATCCATCCTTACCATTAGAGCCTAAAAAAGAAGAGCAAAAACCAAAGGTAGATTTGACTCCTCCTTCTGCTTCTTTCTTTATAGAGAAAACAATTTGCGAAGGAAATGAAATAAATCTTATTGCAGATAACGCAAATGATAATTACTATTATTCTTGGAAGTTAAATGATGGAGAAATCCTTCCTGGAAAAATCGTTTCAATAACGGCAACAACTATTGGAGAAAATCTAGCGACATTGTTTATTTCTCAAAATGGTTTACAAATTGATAAAAAGAAAAGTTCGTTCATTGTAATAGAAACTCCTAGAAACAATGCTAAAATTGAATTGAATCAAGCTTCGCTTATTAATGAATTGGAATTTGATTTGGATGATGCCTCTAATCAAATAGTATGGAACTTTGGTGATGGAACTACAAGTTCTGAAAGTCAAGTAAATCATACTTACAAAAAAGCAGGTAAATATAAATGTGAGTATACTATTACGGCAATAAATGGTTGTTCTGCTTCGTTTGAAAGAAACATAAACGTGAAAGGATATTACAACCTAAGAACTGATTATGGTTTCTCACCTGGAAAAAGAGATAACTTAAATGATGTTTTTATCCCAGTAGAATTAAAAGAATTAAATGTTCCTTTTGAATTATCAATTTATGCTAGAAATGGACAGTTGATTTATTCAACAACATCTATTGATAAACCTTGGGACGGAAGAATGAAAGACGGTTCTACTTGTCCCTTTGGATCTTATATTTGGTCATTAACATTAACAAATGAATTAGGTATAGAAGATGGTTACAAAGGAACAGTAACTAACGTTAATAACTAATTTGTTATTTTCTTATCGTTTTTTAGTAATTTAGTTAAAAATATATACTGTATTTAATGAAGAATTTAATTATTGCCTTAGGCTTTATACTAACCTACTCAGTTAGTTTTTCCCAAGATGCACTTGAAAACAAGCTTTTGGAAGTTTATTCGGTTGAACAAACAGAATCGATATTATCTGATTCGCAAAAGAAAAAATATTACAACACTGTGGTATTTAAATCTTTTCAGATAAATAAAATTTCTAAAGAAAAAGCTAAAAATCTTAAATATAAAACTTTAAATACTCTGGAATTAAAAAATCTTGATGGATCAATTACTTCAATTTCTCCAGAAAAAATTGTAGAATCATTTGTTGATGGGACTTTTAATATTTTAAGATTAAATATAGAACGAGATTTAAAAGACAGTAGAACTTATTTTTTAGGAAATACTAATTATTATATACGAATCAGCTCTTTACAGGCCATTTCTCAATTACAAAAACAATGAAAAAGTTATTTCTTTATATAGTAGCTTTCTCATTCTTGATTTTAAGCAACTCTTTTTACTCTCAGACATATAATATGTCTAATAGTATAGATACAACCTGTTCTGGAACATTTTACGATAATGGTGGATTAGGACTGTACACAAGTAATCAAAATTTAACTCAAACTTTTTGTCCGGGTATGCCAGGATCTGTTACAAAAGTTACATTCACCTCTTTTCAAACAGATGCTGGATTAGATAATCTTTTCGTATATGATGGACCTTCAACAGCTAGCCCTTTAATAGGTGTCTATAGTGGAAATGCAACCCTAAATGGTGTTTCTTTTCAATCAACATCTGCATCTGGTTGTCTTACATTTAACTTTATTTCTAATGCAACTTTAAATCAAAACGGTTGGGCTGCTACAGTTTCTTGTGCACTTGGTTGCCAGAGTGTTGTTGCAACCTTAGACAGTGTTGTTCCAACTCCAGATACAACAGCATTAAAAATAATTCGAGCTTGTAAAGGATCTCAAATTGATTTTTTTGGAAGCGCTAATTTTCCACAAACAGGAACTTATTACAATCAATCAATTGCTACTTCAACTTTTACTTGGAAATCAGGAGACGGATTTGTCTTTACCGGTCAAAATGCTAGCCATATATTTAATACAAATGGTACTTTTGATGTGAATTTAATAGTGAAAGATACAATTGGATGCCCTGATACAGTACTTGCTACTAGAGTAGTAATTTCTGAAGTCCCAGAATTTGCTGGAGCAAACTTTTTCCCAAATGATACGATATGTCTTAATGATACTGCTTTAATTGTAATCCCTTCCAAATTTATACCTTTTCAGCCTCCTGTACTTAATGCTGCGGGTATAACTTTTTTACCTGATGGAACTGGAGTTTCTTATTATGACACTATTAATGTGGCTATTTTTGACCCTACAGCTACCCATCAAAATGGGTTTTTAGAAAGTATTTTAGTTAATATGGAACATTCCTATTTAGGGGATTTAGATATTACTCTTACATGTCCTAACGGATCTGTTGTCATATTAAAAGAATACTTAACTACCGGAAGTAATGGGGGAGGAACTCATTTAGGGGAGCCTGTAGACCCAGGAACCACTCCTGTACCACTAAACCCTGGAGTAGGTTATGACTATGATTTTACACTTTTAAATCCAAAGTATGGAACTATGGTTGCTGAGTCGAACACTTACCAGCATAACTTTGTTGATGTACTGGGTAATAATTATATAAATGAATATTATTTACCAGCTGGTACATATACTCCTTATCAAAATTTTAATACAAATTTAAATGGTTGTCCTCTTAATGGAGACTGGATAATTACGGTTACAGATAATATTGGAATTGACAATGGATATATTTTTTATTGGGAATTAAATTTTGATTCTTTGATAAGACCTCCAAGCTCTTCTCCTCTAATTACGCCAGAAACAGACACTTCATATTGGGCATTAAATCCGACTATTATTGCACAACCTTATGACTCTGTAATTATGGTCTCTCCAACAACATCCGGAACTTATTCTTATACATATTACATAGAAGATAATGTAGGTTGTAGGCATGACACAACAGTAGATTTATTTGTGAAAAACAAATTAAAATCTAATGCAGGATTGGATTTTACAACTTGTAAATTAGATTATCAATTGGCTCCTATTCCCACACTTAATAATGACTCAGCTCATTGGAGTTTTTATAGCAGCTCTGCAACTGGAAATTCAGTATTAACAACAGATACTTCCTATAATGCTAATACACTTGTAAATGAGTTTTCTGTGTTTAATTATATATTAAATGAAATTGTAGAGGGTTGTCCAACTTTTCCTGATACAGTAACCATAACTCATATAGAAGCGCTAAACACAATAGATATTGCAGTAAATAAAGACACTATTTGCATACCCGAATTGGTAACGTTTACCAATAATTCCAATATGCTAATATTTGATAGTATTTATTGGGAATTTGGAGATGGGAATACATCAAATACACAAGGAACCACAAGTCACACCTACAATACAATAAATTGTTTTGATTTAACAGTAACCTTAGTTAATTCTCTGGGTTGCAAAGTAGATTCAGTTTTACAAGATATCGTATGTGCATACCCTACACCAATTGCTAATTTTAACTACACTCCTTTTGAGCCAATTGTGCCAGAAACAAGGGTTAATTTCACAAACACTTCCTCAGGAGCAACAATCTATGTTTGGGATTTTGCTGGACTAGGATTCTCTTCATTAACAGATGATAGCTATGAGTTTCCAAAGACAGAAGGTGGTACATATCCTGTTACTCTTTACGTTTCTAACGAAGGAGGATGTTCCGATCAAATTACCAAAATGGTCACAATAAAAAACCCTTTAAGTATCTGGATACCGACAGCATTTACTCCAAATGGTGATGGCCTTAACGAAACATTCAGAGTTGTTTTTAATAATGATGCTGTAGAAAAATATTCCTTAAATATATTTAATAGATGGGGCGAACTATTATTTTATTCTGAAGATCCTGATTTTGAATGGGATGGAACATTTGAAGGCAAAGAAGCTCCAAGTGGAGTTTACATTTGGCAAATAAATGGAAAAGAAGAATTTGAAACTGAAAGTTTTACGAAATTTGGTCACGTTACTTTAACTAGGTAATTTCTTTTCCTTACTTTTATCTTAAATCCTATCAATACTAAGTACTGATTACTTATATTGTATGGGAATAAAATATTTTTTCTATAGTAATTAAAGATGAAAATTGGAATAATTGGTGGTGGAGCCGCAGGTTTTTTTGCTGCAATTCATGCAAAAAAAAACTTTCCCGAAAGTGAAGTCACAATTCTTGAAAAATCTCAAAAATTACTTTCAAAAGTCAAAGTGTCTGGTGGAGGAAGATGCAATGTAACTAATGGGTGTACTGCCATTAGTGAACTTTCTAAAGCATATCCCAGGGGTGAAAAAAAATTAAAAAAAGCTTTCAGAGAATTTAATACCAAACACACCATGGAATGGTTTGAGGAAAGAGGTGTTGCATTAACTATTCAAGATGATAATTGTGTTTTTCCTGTTTCACAAGATTCACAAACAATCATTGATTGTTTTATGAATGAAGCTTCTGAACTAGGAGTTAAAATTGAAATTGGGAAAGGTGTAAATTCCATTGTGAAAAATAAAAATCTTTTCGAAATAGGTTTCAAAGGAAATGAATTAATTTATGAATTTGATAAACTTATTATTGCTACTGGTGGCTCTCCTAAAAGAAGCGGATTAGAATGGCTAGAGAATTTAGGCCATAAGATTGAAGATCCAGTCCCTTCTCTTTTTACATTTAACATGCCTAACGAAGACATTACAAAATTAATGGGAATCGTAGTCAGAGAAACTAAAACATCTATACAAGGAACAAAATTAAAATCTGACGGCCCACTATTAATAACACATTGGGGAATGAGCGGACCATCCATTTTAAAACTTTCAGCTTTTGGAGCAAGAATATTAGCAAATAATAATTACGAATTCAAACTGCAAGTAAACTGGGTAAATACTCAAAACTATGAGGAAGTTTTTAATTCATTGAAAGACTTAAGTGCCAAACAACCCAATAAGTTGTTACAAAACTACAGAGCCTTTTCATTACCTGAGAGATTGTGGTTTTATTTGTTAGAGAAAAATGAAATCCCTACTTCTAAAAAATGGGGAGATCTTGGAAAGAAAGACCTTAATAAACTAACCAACTCTCTTACCAATGATATTTATTCGGTAAAAGGAAAAACTACTTTTAAAGAAGAATTTGTAACTTGTGGAGGAGTAAGTTTAGAATCTATAGATTTTTCAACCATGCAAAGTAAAGTAGTTTCTAATCTTTATTTTGCAGGAGAAGTAATGGATATAGACGGTATAACTGGAGGTTATAATTTTCAATCTGCTTGGACGACTGCTTATGTTGCAGGACAATTAAAATAAACTATGTTTAGTAATCAAAATTTAAAGTATTTATTTCTAATCCTTATCACTTATGGGGTTGTATTTGTAACCTCATTTTTAACACGAAAATTATTAAGTTCCATAATTAAAAAAAATGCAGCTGAATTAGGAGCAAGGGAAACCTCTTTTGTTTTTATAAAAAATTCAATCAGTTTTATTTTATATACAATTGGAACAATCTATATCATTCATAAAATACCCTATTTAAGTTCTATGGGTAAAACTTTGTTTGGAGCAGCAGGAATTTTGGCTGCTATAATTGGTTTTGCTTCTCAAAAAGCATTTTCTAATATTGTAAGTGGATTATTTATCTTAATATTTAAACCTTTTAGAGTGGGTGATATAATAGAAATAGCTGGAAACAGAAAAGGAACTGTAGAAGAAATTACTCTACGACACACTGTTATCAGGGATTTTGAGTTCAGAAGAGTTATAGTACCTAATAGCATTATAAGTGATGAAACAATCGTAAATAGTAGTATCACTGATGAAAAAATAAGAAAACAGATTGAATTTAATATTGGTTATGAAGCAGATGTTGATTTAGCTAAAGTAATCATTAGAAATCAAGTAAAAAATCATCCTCTTTTTATTGATAATAGGACACAGGAAGAAATTGAAAACAATCAAGAACAAGTGGTTATTAGAATGGTTCATTGGG
>CALLII010000008.1 GCA_938009745.1 uncultured Flavobacteriales bacterium | reverse complement strand
CACAATTACTAATGCTGATTTAAGTATTCTGAATCAATTTGTTAATCCAGATTTTGACTATAAAAAGAATCCTGGATTTATTACTTTAACCACACACAACAAAAGTGCAGATGAAATTAATTTCAAGGCTTTAAATGAATTAGAAGGAGAAAGTTTCACTTACCAGGCTCAAATAATTGACGATTTTCCTGATAGGATTTTCCCGGTAGATGAAAAATTAGAACTAAAAGTAGGAGCACAGGTAATGTTTATTAAAAACGAATTATCCTTCGAGAAAAACTACTATAATGGAAAAATGGGAGTGATTTCTCACCTTGGTGAAAAAGAAATTCTGGTTCATTTCCCTGAAGAAGACAAAACAATTGAAGTAGAACATTACGTGTGGCAAAACATTCGATACAAATTAAATCCCACTACCAAAGAAATTGAAGAACAAGTACTAGGTACGTACACTCATTTTCCCTTAAAATTGGCTTGGGCAATAACGGTTCACAAAAGCCAAGGACTTACTTTTGACAAAGCAGCTTTAGATGTTTCTCGAGTGTTTCAGCCGGGGCAAGCTTATGTGGCTTTATCGCGTTTGCGTTCTTTAAAAGGATTGGTTTTATTAGCTCCCATACAAATGAACGGGCTAAAAAATGATGTGGATGTAATGCGTTATTCAGAGCAAAAAGCTAGTGAAGATCGCATAAAATCGGCATTGCAACAAGAAACCAAAAACTATCTATTTCAATATCTTCACTCTACATTTGACTGGAAACATATAGCTCAGGAATGGCGAAACCACAGATATAGTTATAAGGATGAAGAATCTAAATCACCTAAGGCAAAATTTGCACCTTGGGCAGAAACACAATCCAGTAAAATGGAAGATTTGATGGTTCCAGCACAAAATTTCATCAAACAATTAAATCACTTATTTGGAAAAGAACCCTTTGACATTAATTTTATCAAGGAACGATTTGAAGCTGCTTACGACTATTTTTTCAAAGATATAGATGGCTTGGTAGAGGAGTTGATGACGAAAATAGAGGAAGTAAAACGCATCAAAAAAGTAAAGACATTTTACAGTGAACTATTGGAGATAGAAGAGTTGCAAATCAATACAGCAACTCGATTAATGAAAGCAAAGTTATTGGTAAAAATTATTGTTTCTGGTGAAGAAATTACCAGAGAGAACCTTACTTCGGAAGAAATCATCTTGTATAAAACCACCAAGCGAAAGAAAATAAGAAAGCTCATTGCTGAAAAATTAGGAGAAGAGGAGGAAGAAGAATCACTTTATGAAGAGCCTAAATCCAAAAAAGGAAAAAGCAAGAAAAAGCCGAGTATTGAAGTTACTCTGGAACTTTGGCAAGCCAATCAATCGGTTGCCGAAACTGCTAAAGAGAGAAAATTAACTGAAGCAACTATATTCAGTCATTTGGTTAAACTAATTAATCAGAAATACATAGAGTTAAAGGACGTATTGCCGCAAGATAGAATAATGGAATTGGCAGAGGTATTTGAAAATTACACGGACGAAACGCTTTCTGCGTTGAAACAAATTTCGGGCGATAAATTTACTTATGAGGAGCTGAGGTTATATAAAACTCAGATTAAGGAGGATTAGACTCAGTTGTTGAAAGATAAATTGGATTTTAGCAAACGATAAATAATCCATTATCTTAAATTCGCTTTCAATTAATCGAATTCAATGTTAAACACCAAAAGAACTTTTATAGAAAAAGTAACCCTACAGAAAGTAGGAAGTAAACTTCGCGAAGAAATTAATGTACTGGCTAACCAAGAACAAGCAATTTCTGAAGCTGAGGAAAAAGCGCTTAAGAGTTTGTTTTTGAGTTCGATAAAAGCAACTCAGGAACTTCAGCAGTTTGGTCATCACATTGGATTGGAATACAATACTGTGTATGATTTATGTAACAAGTATTTTGAAGGATTACAAGATTTTGTTCCATTCTCCAATGCTATTCTTCAGCATTTGTATGAGAATTCCAACCACCCACAGATAAAAACGGGAGAGTTGTTTGTAGTAGAATTTCAAGATTTAGAATTCAATGACATTGTATGTAAAGGGATTGGGATATTCAAGATTGAAAACAAGATGGAATACTTGAACTTTAATCACAGAGCTGATGGAGTAGATTTTATTATCGAGAAAGGAGTAAAGCTCCAAAAAATTGACAAAGGTTGTTTGGTGCTAAACTCAGAAAAAGATACAGGATTCAGAGTGTTGTCAGTAGATAACAATTCATATGATGCAGCTTATTGGAAACAATCATTTTTGGGATTGGATGAAGTAAAAAACGATTCGTACCAAACAAAACATTACTTAAATTTAATTAAAGATTTTTCGGCTAATTTACTGGAAGAGAATGATTCGTACGCCCAGAAAGATTTTTTGAATCAAACAATTCGTGTATTTAACGAGAACGAATTCATTAATAAGGAAATTATTGAAGAGGAATTACTAGCCCCTTTTGAAGTATCGGATAAGTTTGAGGAATATAAAGAGAATTACAAACTAGCCAACCAAATAGAGTTGGAAGAAAGTTTCAACATTGAGCAAACCACTCTAAAGAAAGAAAAGAAGAAAATAAAGTCTGAAATCCTATTAGACACTCGAATCCAGATTAAAATTGATGTGGATGAAATAGACACGGTAAAGGATAATGTAGAAAGAGGATATGATGACGAAAAGAAAATGCATTTTTACAAAGTATATTTTAATGAGGAATTGTAACTAGTTACTCATTGCTGCGGACTGAGTGATTTTACGGAGTAAAATTGTATCGAAGTCCAACTTTAGAAAAATAAAAATTCACTTATTTTCAACCCCTGACACAATCTGTCATTCGCCTCTGTTACTTTTGGATATTATTAATTCAAAAAACAAACAAAATGACAAA
>CALLII010000007.1 GCA_938009745.1 uncultured Flavobacteriales bacterium | reverse complement strand
CAGGGTCTTGGGAGCGCGTGGCGGGGGGTGCTCGGGCTACCGGACGGGGCGAAGGAGGCTTTGGGGGCGGTGTTTCGGGGACTGAAGGACACGGTGTTGGAGGCGGGGAGAAGGGTGAAGGAATGTTTGGGGGCAATGTTTAGGAGGCTGAAGGGCGACGGAAGACAGCATGCTGCGGCTATGGTTTCCGACCCTGCCGAGTCTGCTCCCGAGGCTCCTCCCGAGTCTCCTCCCGAGTCTACACTCGGCGGCAGACATCTACTCACTGTCTCCACTCGGCAGGATGAAGCGGTCGCGATTAACTGGAAGGTGCGGCAGGCGAGATGAGCCACCAGACTTGGAAAGGCCGTGCTGCTGCTCTTGATAGGTTGGTATTGCTGTTTTGTCTTGCTGTGGCTGCTACTTGTTCATGCCGCCCCCGTGTGTCTGGCGCTGGCTTCTTCTTGTCCTGGAACGGTTGGTTCGTTCTGTCGTTTTGCCGCAGGTGGACACGCACATGGTTCACAGGGAGCGCATGGCGGCGGCGGCGGTGGCAGAGCGGCAGCTGGCCAAGGTGATCGCCGAGCACCGTTGGCCATCGGCCTCCAATCCAAGGTAATGTGGTGTTACCGACAACGAGCGACACGTTTTGGTTTTTGTTTGGAACGAATTTTCGGCTATTTGGAAACCCTAGACGCGATATTGTGTTTGCGCTCGGTCGCGGTATGCGCCCCAAACTGTACACCGAAATCCTTTCTTGTTTCGGCGGAACAGTCAAGTTGTTTCCGTTTGAGCTATGGTAGCAAGATCGTTTTCGAGGCGTCTGCATCGATGCCGTCTGCATTGATGCCGTTGTCGAGGTGTTGGTCTTCTCATATCAGCTACTCTGTGTGGGCTTTTTGTAGTCTTGCATAGGTAGTCACGAGGCGGCAGGACACGCGCGCAACACAGCGAGAACATCACACAGCGCGCACACACGCACGAGAACACGTAGACTATTTCCCACGGCTGCGTCATCGGCGCAAGAGCATGGAGAAATGGACGTGCGTCTCTTCCCCAAGTTGTATTTTCAAGGATAACTTACTGCCAAACACCAGCGTGTTCAGCTCCCTTCCACTACCCCCGGCTACGAGGTGGTAGGGACATTACATCGTTTTTTCCTACGTATACAAAGTCTACGGTGCTTCGACGTTTCTCTCTCTGTCAAAACCGAGGGCGCCGGTGGTGCACTTCCCCCCGTCGACCAACGCGCCCCACTCGCTTCTCCTCCGTGTGTTCCTTTTTCAATCCTTTGGATCAGGTGTGTCTTTTACCAGGAAAGGTCACGGTCCAGGAAACACCGTGCACTTCCCCTCGGGGGTGACACGTACCTCTACCTGGCGACGGACACCCATCACCTGTCGGAGGGAGGCTATATCTTGCAGATACGCCATACCGTCACGTCCTCGGTGAGAGAGAGAGAGAGAGAGAGAGAGGAGGGGCAATTTCAGTTATCGTCGTCGTCGTAAAGTACATGTAGAAAGGGACGGTGCGTCCGGGTAGGAAGGCGGTTACGTAGTATCTGCCTCGAGATCAGCCGAACATGTAAGGCTCTACAATAAGTGTGGTGGTTTTCAAGAACGTCCCACCAAGCGCCAGCGGCGTACGTAGGTACGTCCGCGAATATGTCATTCCAGGGCGGGACTGCTGTATTGATGATATGATGGCACAGTTTTTTGAACCATCACTTTTGTAGTGTAATAATACTCCGAAAACCGAACAGTCTTATAATTCGTCACCACGCCTCGCGGGTTACAGGGGTGCAAGGACGACATTTGGCTGGAGATCGAGCTCTTCACATCTGCGCTGCGGAAGATTTTGGCTGGCGATGGGTCAACCGAATCAGCTGCGGGCGGCAACAACGGCAGGGGCGGCCAGGAGAAGCGCGAGAAGGGCAAGGAGGAGTCGGAGTTCCACGGGGACGATGGCGATGGCGATGGCGATGGCGATGGCGGATGCGGAGAGTGTGGTAAGTTGTAGACTTGTGTTTTGGGTCGATCCGGACAGGGATGAAAGCGGTCGGTCGTGGTGTAGGCACGTGTTGCAATTTGAAGGGTCCATACATAGGGTGACGCTTTCATTTTTGTCTGGCGGAACAACTCTGAAAAGAAATCTACCTCTCGCCGATGATGTTGCACTCTTCGCAAGGCAACCGTTTCTTGCATGCATGTTGGTCGCACGTCTCTCCCTTCCCGCTCTGTCGCGCACCAGTAAAAGAAACGCCTCCTACAATTGCACCACAAGAACAAGAGCGACGCTGTGAGCACTACGGGGTAGCGGCGGGACTAGGGCTGAAGCCAACGTGTGTCCGCTGTTGATTGTTTCGCTTGTCTTCACCTTGACAGGTAGCAGCGGTGGTGGTGGTGGTGGTGGTGGTGGAGGAGGAGGAGGAGGTGGTATATTTTGCACCAACACTACTTCTTCAATTTTTTCGTCCTCGAGTCCTTTTTTCTCTTCAGGTAGCTCGTATTCACTTCCTAATGAGGTTTTTATTTCAAAAGCCATGAACAAAAATATTGCAGCAGCTGTTAATCCTAATAAAAATATCGGGATTTTCAGAAACTCAATACTAGCTTCATTTGATTTTTTTGATTCCATAATCTTGTTAATTATTGATTGAAAATACGAAATAAATCGTCTTTTAGTATCTTTTTTGGTCGAATTTTAAGAAATTTTATACATTTCTTGTTATCCAACAAGCGCTTTGTATGCATCTGCGTCTAACAAATCATTTAATTCACCTTCATTGGAAAGTTTAATCTTAATCATCCAACCATCCTTGTAAGGGTCTTCATTTACGGCTTCTGGGCTTTCTTCTAGCTTAGCATTAAATTCAATAATTTCTCCAGAAAGTGGCATGAATAAATCTGATACTGTTTTAACAGCTTCAATTGTACCAAAAACTTCTTCTAGCTCAAGAGTTTCTCCTTCTGTTTCGATTTCTACGTAAACAATTTCTCCAAGTTCTCCTTGTGCAAAATCAGTAATTCCTACAGTAGCTATATCTCCGTCAACAAGAACCCATTCGTGGTCCTTTGTAAATTTTAAATTTTCTGGTATGTTCATTTTATGTTGTTTGTCCAAAAATAATCAAATTATTTTATCCCATGCATCTTTTTTTAAACAATTTATTTAGGGGTTTAATCATAAAGTATTAAACATGCGAAAGCCGAGTCTTACTATTATTCAGACCCGGCTTTCTTGCCCTATTTTAACTATGTTTTATTTCGTAACTATTGGATTTACTAATCCTTCCCATCCTGTTAAGGTTGCTTTTACTGATCCAACAGCAATATCAGTCTTAACTAGTACTGGTATTTTATTATTGTCGTTTGTTACCCAGATAGTCATGCTATCTTCTGTTTCCCATACTCTTCCTTTCATCATCAATGGTCTTATTTTTATACAATCAAACTTTCCTTTTCTTGTTTTAATAGTCTCAGTTCCTAGGTACTTAATTTTAAAAGGGAATATTTCATTATCAATAAACATGTCCATTTTATACTCTTGTCCAATTTTAGCTTTTGAGTAATCAAGCGTTCTTGCATAGTAAAATGAAGAGAGCATGTCTTGAATTCCTTCAGTTACAGCAAATTCTTTTTTGTCTTGTGTCTTTACTTTGTTCTCGTTTTGTTTAAAGATGTAATCTTGGTTTATTTTAAAACCACCTTCATCTACTCTTCTAATGAACATCCAAGGGAAAACACTTTCCGAATCAATGTAACTTTCGTATCTATCTTTTACTTTAAATACCCAGTTGAATGAACCTAATGTTCTTCCAGTACCAACTACATGTAGTAAACTTCTCCCTTTTACGGTCTTACTTGTGTTTTTAACTTCCATAATTGCTTCTCCAGCATCTACAAATCCATAGTGTAATCTGTATGTAAGTTTTTCGCCAGCTTTAAAAGCTTTGTGTTTTACAGTTCTAAATTTTGTGATTTTAGTTGCTTTTAATACTTCTGGCTGACTAAAGCTAAAAGCATTTGCACTAGAGGAAAGTAACATAGCTGAAGCTATTATTCCTGTTATTTTTATAAGTTGGGCTATTGATTTCATTATTGTGAGTTTTTAAATTCACTATTAATAAAACAAAGAGTGTGCCAAATCTTATTTTTTAACTTCTGGTTTCTTGGTTAGGTAGTAGATGTTTACTAAAACAATGAAAGAGTTTAGTATGTATATTGGCGCTTGTGGTGGGGTTAATAAAAAACCATATACAATAAACAATCCTGCGCCAACCAAATTGAGTAGACGTAAAGTTCTTATCTCTTTCATCAAAAATGAAATCCCAATAAATCCCATTGCCATGTATCCAATTATATCAACTATTAGTTTTTCATCCATAGGTTAAGGGTAATAAGTGTATTTATATTTTGTTATTGATACCTCCTCAGTATAATAGTTTTTGGTAATTATAGCTTGCAAGTTTTGAGTCTTGTCATCATAAATCAATTCTGAAAATGACTCAGTACTATTATTTGATAGATTATTTTTAGTGAAGTAAGCCATTTTTTTATTAGAATCATATCCAAATATATATTCAAAAGTATCTTCATTAGGATTTTGAACTATTAGTTTAGCTACTAATTTGTTTTCATATGTAATAATTTTAGTAAAATTTAAATAAGGTGAATAAGGATATTCAACTTTTATTTTTTTAGTAATGGAGTCAGGAAAAGAATAAGTTGTTCGTTCCACAACTTTCCCTCCTAACGCTTTTCTATTTATTACACTATCACCATTTTTCTGAATATTGTAAGAAACATATTGTGCATATTGCTCCTTGTAACTAACAATATTTAATTTTGTTTTTATGGAGCTACCGCTTTCCGATTTGCCAAAAATTTCAACCGAAGGTATTCCTTCTTCGTAAAATATGGTTCTGACTTTAATACCGTCTATTGCTGTTTTTTTTACTGTTTCAAGTTTTTCTCCTTTATAAAATCGCCATTCAACATTAGTATCAATTGACCCATAAGGCATAATCTTAGTAGAGTAAAATCTTGATATTTTTCCATTTTCATCAAAAACATAGTTTTGCGACTTACCAACTTCTTTTCTTATTGGTTGTAGAGGCTTTTTACTAGAAAATGTAACATTAACTGATTTTATTTTTCTGGTTTTTACTTCTTCAGGGTTAAAATAATCCGATTCTAAATTAAATTCACCTTCATTATTCATTATTAATTGTCCAAAAGAATTTTGGAATAAAAAAACTGATAATAGGCTTATTAAAAACTGTTTAAAAAAATATGTAGGAAAATTTTTTCTCAAAAAATATAAATATATATGTACTTATTTGCAACAAGTATGCCCAAAATAAAAAAAGACTGATTCCTTTCTATTCTTACAAAACTCATGTTGGTTTCAAGTTCCAAATAAACAGATATTTTTAAAGGAAAATTAATATCTTTACTAAAATTATTCACAGTGATTAAAGCAAAAGTAAACGATACCGAGTTTGAGGTAGAAGTATTGAGCCCAGAAGAAGTAGTTTTGAATGGAGAAACTAAAAGTCTTGACGTGATTTCTGTTTCGGAAACTAAGCAACACGTTTTAATAGGAAATAAATCATATTCCATAGAGCAAGTATCTTTTGATAAAGAAAAAAAAATAGCTACACTTAAAGTGAACAATAGAACCTATCAGGTTTCACTTAAAGATAAATATGACTTATTGCTTAAGGAATTAGGAATGAGTAATATGGCTGCTAAAGTGATTAAAGAAATAAAAGCTCCAATGCCTGGCTTAGTTGTTTCTATTGAAGTCGAAAAAGGACAAGAAATTAAAGCAGGAGATCCTGTGATTATTTTGGAAGCAATGAAAATGGAGAATGTTCTTAAATCACCAATTGATGGAATAATAAAATCTATAAAAGCAGAAAAAGCAACAACTGTAGATAAGAACGCAGTATTAATTGAATTTGAATAATCAACAAAAATATAATAACTATGAGAATTTTACCAATTACGATTTTGGCCATTACTACATTGCTATGGTCATGCGGAGGGTCGGAAACGACAACTACTGATAATGATGATTCACAATCTGAAGTAAAATACCAGATTGATACTGAATCGGTATCGCTAAAATGGACTGCCTATAAAACAACTGCTAAACTTGGAGTAGGAGGTGAGTTCGGGAAAATAAATATTAAAGACTACGCTCTTGCCGATTCTCCTGAAGGAGCAATTGATGAGGTTACTTTTTCTGTTCCAGTTTCTAGTTTGTTTACTGGAAATACTGATAGAGACTGGAAATTAGTAAATTTATTTTTTGGTGTAATGGATCAAACTGAATTCCTAACAGGAACTTTTCATGCTTTAGAAGGTGATGCTACATCAGGAAAAGGAGTTATGGATTTAACTATGAATAACAAAACATGTGATTTGCCTTATGATTACACAATTGCAAATGATTCTATGTTTATTTCAACAAAATTAAACATTAATGAATGGAACGGTCAAGAAGCATTAGATTCTATTAACGAAGCGTGCTACGAACTCCATAAAGGTGATGATGGAGTTAGTAAAACTTGGGAAGAAGTAGATATTAAAGCTTCGGTTGCTATCGTAAAAAAATAAAAAATCGTCTAAGAAATTGTAATTTTAGCCATCTCGTTATTTCGAGGTGGCTTTTTTTTATGGAATCAATTAAAGAACATATAAAGCAGACTTTAGCTTCACTTCCCGATTATAAAGAGAAGGTATACTTACTTGCAGTTAGTGGAGGGGTTGATTCTATGGTGCTTATGCATATTTTTAATTCGTTAGGATTACACTTTAAAGTTGCTCATTGTAATTTTAACTTAAGAGGAGCTGATTCTGTTGAAGATGAAATGCTAGTTAGAGCTCAATCTGAAAAATTTGGCGTAGATTTTTATTGCGAATCCTTTGATGTAGGAGGCTATAAAAAAAAACAGAAGTGTTCTACTCAGATGGCTGCAAGAGATTTGCGTTATAACTGGTTCCAAGAATTATTGCTGGAGCATAAATTCCATTATTTAGTTACTGCTCATCATTTAAATGATAACATTGAAACCATATTACTTAACCTAACAAGAGGAACTGGGATTAAGGGAATTTCAGGCATGGAATTGCTCACCAAAAATATTTTGAGACCCATGCTTTCGGTTTCTAAAAAATCCATTTTAAAATATTCTGCTGATAACAAGGTGACATTTAGAAATGATGTAAGTAATGCATCTAATGATTATTCGCGTAATAAAATTCGGAATATGGTTATTCCTCTTTTAGAGGAGTTAAATCCGGGTTTGGACCATACTATGGCAACTAATATTGCTAATTTAAAAGTGGTGAATGATGTGTATCAAACTTCAATAGAAAAAGAGCTTTCCAAAGATATAATTTCCACTAAAGGCGAGTTGTTTTTTATGGATATTCCAAAATTACTTCAGTTGCCCAATTCCAAAAATACTTTGTTCGAATGGTTGAACAGATTTGGATTTAATTTTTCGATAGTTGGTCAGTTGTATACTACTGTTGTTGAAGAAAATAACACTGGGAAACAGTTTTTTTCTGACTCTCATATTCTCTTAATTAATAGGGGTAAATTGATAATATCTCCAATAAAAAGCTTGAGTTCTGACTCTGTTTTTATTAATAAGTTGGATAAAAATGTAACCTATCCCGTTATTCTTGCGTTAAACTCCATATCAAAAGAAGAAATTGACATTAAAAAAGATTCCAATTTCGCATATTTAGACGAAGAGAAATTAACTTTTCCACTAGAGATACGAAAATGGAAAAATGGAGATGTTTTTCAGCCTTTTGGTATGAAAGGAAAGAAGAAAGTAAGCGATTATTTAATTGATAATAAAGTATCGCAGTTTGACAAAGAAAAAACTTTTGTGTTGCTATCAAATAACGAGATTATTTGGCTAGTAGGACACAGGTCAAGCGAAAAGTATAAAATTTCTTCTTCAACAATAAGTGTTTTAACTTTAAAATTAGAAGAAGAAAATGGGAACTATGATCACAAAACGAATTGAAAAAGAGGAAGTTTCAAATTTGAAATTCCCTAGTAAGCCAATTAAGTTAAGAACTGCTGAAGAGAGAAAAGGTCTTTTTAAGAAATTGCATGATGCTGAGAAACTTGGAAATTTATTTCACAATAAAATTGAAATTATTTTTCAAGATGAAGAAGGATTAAAATCAGTTTTCACAACAATTTGGGCAGTTGGTAAAGAGCATATTTTACTAAAAAAAGGAGTTTTTATTCCCATACAAAGAATAGTTTCTTTAGCTATTTAAGTAATAAAAATATCTGTTTAGCATTTCATAATAAATGTTAAACGTAATGGAATTTCACAATAATTTAATCTATCTTTAGTTTCTGAAAGAAAACTAAGAAAATATGCCTTTTCAAGCAGGAGAATTACTCTCTAAAATCAATAGTCCTGAGGACTTAAAAAAACTGGTTTCACCAGAACAATTACCACAGTTTTGTAAAGAATTGAGGCAATTTATTGTGGATGTCGTTTCTGAAAAAGGAGGACATTTTGGAGCAAGTTTAGGAGTTGTTGAATTAACTTCAGCAATACATTATGTATTTAATACTCCATACGACCAGTTAGTTTGGGATGTAGGTCACCAAGCCTATGGACACAAAATCATTACTGGACGTAAAGACGTTTTTGATACCAACAGAATTTACAAAGGAATTAGTGGTTTTCCAAAAAGAAGTGAAAGTGAATACGATACTTTTGGTGTGGGTCACTCTTCCACTTCGGTTTCGGCTGCATTAGGAATGGCTGTTGCAAGTCAACTTAAAGGAGAGCATGAAAGACAGCACATTGCTGTGATTGGAGATGGTGCTATGACTGGTGGGTTAGCATTTGAAGGATTGAATCACGGAGGAATTGAAAACTCTAACATGATTGTTGTATTGAACGATAATTGTATGTCTATCGATCCAAATGTAGGAGCTTTAAAAGAATATTTGAGAGATCTTTCTGCTTCACAACCTTACAATAAGGTAAAGGATGAAGTATGGAATTTATTAGGGAAATTAAGTACATTTGGCACTAGTGCTCAGCAAATTGTGCATAAAGTAAGTGATGCACTTAAAGGAAGTATTTATCAAAAAAGCAACTTTTTTGAGTCACTGAATTTTAGATATTTTGGACCAATTGATGGACATGATTCACAAGCATTGGTAAAGTTATTTGAAGAAATAAAACACTTACCTGGACCAAAAATTGTTCATTGCTTAACAGAAAAAGGAAAAGGATTTAAACCTGCTGAAGATGGTGATACTACTGTGTGGCACGCTCCAGGATTATTTAATAAGGAAACTGGTGAAATTGTAAAGGTTTTACCAAAATCAACTGATGCACCTAAATTTCAAGATGTATTTGGGCATACCATTGTTGAGTTAGCAGAAAAAAACGATAAAATTACAGGAGTAACTCCTGCAATGCCTTCTGGATGTTCATTGAACATTATGATGAAAGCAATGCCAGAAAGAGCCTTTGATGTAGGGATTGCAGAACAGCATGCTGTTACTTTTTCTGCAGGATTAGCTACACAAGGTATGGTTCCTTACTGTAATATTTATTCTACGTTTATGCAAAGAGCCTACGATCAGGTATTGCATGATGTTGCAATACAAAATTTGAATGTAGTATTTTGTTTGGATAGAGGAGGATTAGTTGGAGCAGATGGACCAACTCACCATGGAGCTTACGATTTAGCTTACATGAGATGCATTCCTAACATGACAGTTTCTGCACCAATGGATGAATTGGAATTAAGGAACTTAATGTTTACTGCTCAAGCAGATGAATGTGGGCCATTTTCTATTCGTTACCCTAGAGGGAAAGGAATTACTCCAGACTGGAAAAAACCAATGCAAAAGTTAACTATTGGGCAAGGAAGAAAACTGAAAAGCGGAACTGATATTGCCATTTTAACTATTGGAATTACAGGAACTTTCATTGCTAAAATTGAAAACCAGTTTCAGGAAAAAGGAATTAGTGCTGCTCATTATGATATGCGTTTCTTGAAACCAATTGACGAAACTATTTTACACGAAGTATTTAGCAAATTTGATAAAGTAATTACCGTGGAAGACGGAACTATTGTTGGCGGTTTAGGTACTGCTGTGGTAGAGTTTATGACTGACAATGGCTACCAGGCTCAGGTTAAGCGATTAGGGATTCCTGATAAGTTTATTGAGCACGGAACTCAAGCCGAGTTATATAAAGAGTGTGGTTTTGATGCACAGTCTATTTTTGAAACTGCTGAGAAAATGGTTAAATCATCTTCTAAAGTTAAGGCGATAAACCAATAATTCTTATTTCAAAGTTACTCTTGATGGAGTATCCGTTCCATCCATAATGCTTTGTGTTCCTATTGCAATTGCTCTCACTGTTTCAGTGATAGTTTCCATATTTAGTGTGCTTACTTCATCAGAAACTTTGTGGTAATGCTCGTCAGTATCAATTGGTCCTGTAGAAAAAGTATGAGCAGGAATTCCCAATTCAGCCAATGAAGCATTATCCGATCTATAAAACAATTGAAGTCTTTTGTAAGGATCTGGGTACAATTTGTAACCACTTCCTTTTAAGTTTTTCTGAACTATTGTACCAAAAGTTGAGCGTTTAAATCCTGTTAACCAGGCAGTTTTAGGTCCAAATTTAGATTCTTTTCCAATCATTTCGATATTTATTCCTGCAATAAATTTAGAGGCGTCAATGTCTTTTCCAAAATAAGTAGAACCTAGCAATCCCATTTCTTCGCCTGTGAATGCTATAAAAATGATTGTTCGTTCGTTTTTGCCAGTTTTCTTAAAGTATTCGGCAAGTGCTAAAACTGCCGAGATACCAGAAGCATCATCATCAGCACCATTATAAATGTTATCGCCTTCTCCATTTTTAATTACACCTAAATGATCGTAATGTCCCGAAACTACTACAAATTCATCCTTTTTACTTTTTCCTTCTAAAACTCCAATTACATTAAATAAATCTAATCCTTTGGTTCTAAAATTTTGACGGAATTTTGGAAGATTACTGTAGCTTGTTAATCCAATTCTTTCAAACTCACCTTCAATATATTGAGCGGCTTTTTCAATCCCTTCGGTTCCCGACTTTCTGCCTTCCATCTCATCAGATGCTAGGGTAGTTATGTGTTTTGTAATTAACTCAGAGTTGATTATTGTGTTTAATTCAGGGTTAACCTCGGTTTTGTTTTCTGTTGTTGAGGTTGTAACATTCATTTTACATCCATAAAAAACAATTGATAGTGAGAGGATTGTGATAATTCTTTGCATGGATTTTATTTTTTGATGATTTAATTTTTCAAATATAAGGTTAATATATTTTAAGACAGAAAGGTAAATCAAACAACCGAGGAAAGTAATTTAAACATTTTTCCATCAGAGGGTTGGCAGCCATTTTTAATCATGTAGAATAATTCTTCTTCACGCTTTTGGGTATAAGCTTTTGAGGTTCGATATGATTTTATTGAAACCTTTTTTTCTTCAATAGCTTTTATTACTTCTGCAGGATTTGTGAAAGTAACTTCTTCACTTTCCAATCCTATTAGATCCGCTTTTTCTTTTCCATAATAAAAGTATTTGATATCATGTTCTGTGGCAAACTCCACATATTCTAGTTTTAGTAAAACTGAGTTATAAATGACATCACTAAAACTTGATATAAGTTTATTTACTTTGTCTTGGTCGTCAGTTTTAATCTGTTTCCACAAGTCTGCATCTATTCCGTTTACAGCTAAAAACTCTTTAAATTCTTGTTCAAAATGTTTTAGTTCATCTAGGGTAAGTTCTCTGTAAATTGGCATTTGTATAATAAGTTTTTTTTGTCATTCCTGCGAAGGCAGGAATCTAAATACGAGAATCAGCCTGATGAATAAGATTCCTGCCTTCGCAGGAATGACATTGTTAGTTTTTTTACTTTTTCAATATTATTCTAAACGTAGTTCCTTGGTCTATTTTAGAATTAAGAACGTATATTTTTCCTTTCAATTGTTCTTCTACAATTCGTTTTACAAGACTTAATCCTAATCCCCAACCTCTTTCTTTGGTAGAGTATCCTGGATTAAAAATAGATTTAAAACTAGCGGAAGGAATTCCTTTTCCGGTATCGGTTACATCCAAAATAACTTTGTTTTCTAAATCCTGAATCTCGTAAGTAACACTTCCTTTTTTACCTTGAATGGCATCAATTGCATTTTTGGTAAGGTTTTCAATTACCCACTCAAACAAGGATGAATTTATACTTGCAATAGCATTTTTATCCCCTTTTAAGTCAAGATCTACTTGTTTGGAAACACGAGCCCTCAAATAATGAATAGATTGCTCTACCGAAGTGTAGATATTTTCTTCTTTGGCTTTTACTTTTGAACCAATTTTAGAAAAACGATCAGTAATGGTGTTCAATCTATTGATGTCTTTATTCATCTCCACAATAGAAGATTCTGGTACTCCATCAGCTTTTATAATTTCGAGCCAAGCCATTAAGGAAGAAAGTGGTGTACCCAATTGGTGAGCAGTTTCTTTTGCCATTCCTGCCCAAACTTGGTTTTGTTCGGCTTTACGGAAAGTACTAAACAAGAAATAGGAAACCATCAAGAATAAAAATATAATGACCAACTGAATCCAAGGGTAAGAGCGAAGCTGCTTAAGTAAACTAGACTCTGAATAATAGATAAATCCGGTTTCATTTTCTCCAAAAGAGATTTTAATTTTTGGATTCTCTTGAGACATACGAGCTATTGTGTTAGCGATACTTGAGCTGTCTTTTATTTCTTCTTGGTCAATATTTATAGTTCGTTTTATCTTACCAGATACGGAGTCTACATAAAGTATTGGAATAGAAGCAGAGTTTGAAATCAGTTGATTTTCAAAAGAATTAATTAAAGAATCTCTTTTATTTTTTAAAACTTTTAATAATCTAGAATCACCAAAATGAAATATTTGAGATTGATTAGCAGTACTTTTTATTTCAATACTCTTGTTTTCTCTTTCCCAATTATTTAATAGTTGATTTAGTGAATCTTTAAATGAAGGTAGGTTTAAAATGGAATCTTTTAATGACTCTAAATTTCTCCCTTCAAAGTACTGTAACACCTTATTGTCTTTGTAGGTTGCTGTTTCAATAATTAGAGGAATATTATTGTCTTTCGACATGAAATGCATTACAAATGTGTAATCGTTAAATTCTCTTGTTGCTATTTCATTTGTGGCAAAAGTATAATCCTTAATATTATCTTCCTCCTCAGCTTTTAATTGATCAAAGGTTTGGTTGGTCAGGTTAATTAATTGAGCTTGTTTTTTTACGGTTTCACTCCATAGTTTCACTCTTAATCGCTCTTCATCTTGAATTTCTCGTGCCAATCGATTGTTGTACCAGAGAGAAATTCCAATAATTAGTATTGCCACAATGGAAAGGATTGTTTTCCATATTTGCTTGGTTGAGTATAAATTTTGTGACTTCAAATATTAGTTGTTAGTTCAATAAATATAGGGATAAATTTTGTTTGCGAATTTTATGCTATTAGAAAACTGATTTTTATCAATCTAACACTTATTTGGGTTTAAGTACTAAGTTTTCTAACATCATATAAATACTAGCTACAATTACTATGGAAACGATAAAGTATCGCCAAAAATTGTATCCTCTAGCCTTTTGTGTAGCAGCCATAAAAAATGCTATTACAACAACTAATATTCCTATTCCTGTATAATACAACATATTTAATTACCTGTAAACCATCTGTAAACATCATTCCCGTTAGCAAATAGCATAAGAGACATTAATATCATAAATCCAAATAATTGAGCTTTTTCTAAGAACCTATCACTTGGTGGTCTTCCTGCTACCATTTCGTATAGCAAGAACATAACATGCCCGCCATCCAAGGCTGGTATAGGAAGTATGTTCATGAAAGCTAAAATAACCGATAAAAATGCAGTACGCGACCAGAATGTTTTCCAGTCCCAAGTAGTTGGAAAAATTTTGGCAATAGTACCAAAACCTCCTACCTTTTTTACTGCTTCTTTTTTCGTAAAAATAAGTTTAAACTGACTTATGTAATCACTCAAAGTTTTTTTTGCAATTCTAAACCCTTCAGGGATTGCCTCTCCAAATGTGTAGCTAATGTGAGTTTTTTTGAAAATATCACTGTAAGTACTCACGTTATAAAATCCAAATGTATACGAAGTATCAAATTCTCCCGATAAGGTTAGTAATTCTCCATTCCTATTTACTACCATTTCAAATGAATCAATTTGCATTGATTTTAATAGTGTAATTTTTTTTCTGAAATCATCATACATCTCAACATTTTCTCCATTTATAGTGTTGAATTTATCCCCTTTTTTTAAGCCGGTTTTGTTAGCTAAACTTCCATCTAAAACTGAATCTATAATTGATGGAATTCTTGGTCTAAACACAATGCTCTCCTTTTCTAGCATGTAATCAACTCCTTCCTCTTTAATCGTAACTTCAATTATTTCGCCATTTCTTTCAACTGTATAATTTTTGGCTTGGTTAATTAGCATTTTGCTATTAGCTTGCATTAAGTCATCCAGAGGCTCCCCTTCTACAGCAAGAATTTTATCTCCATTCATGAAAAGATTCTCGCCTTCTAGTTTTTCTGTAAGCACTTCAATCCCATAAATATAATCTTGATTTTTAACGTAATCCTTTCCCCAAAAATAAGCAATCATTGAGTATAAGAAAAAAGCCAAAAGAATATTTACAGTAACACCACCAATCATTACTATTAATCTTTGCCAAGTTGGTTTGGATCTAAATTCATCTGGTTTTGGCGGCTGTTTCATTTGGTCGGTATCCATTGACTCATCAATCATACCAGCAATTTTAACATAACCTCCAAGTGGCAACCAACCAAT
Organism: uncultured Flavobacteriales bacterium; assembly: GCA_938009745.1. Taxonomy (GTDB): domain Bacteria; phylum Bacteroidota; class Bacteroidia; order Flavobacteriales_D; family CAJJDF01; genus CAJJDF01. The sequence continues at coordinate 34,881 of CALLII010000007.1, read as the reverse complement.
TCCGTATTCGGTTTCTCCTTTTTTAATTTTGAAAAGCGAAAACCAAGGATTGAAAAACAGATAGAATTTTTCGACTTTGATTTTGAATAATTTTGCAGGAATAAAGTGCCCTAATTCATGCAAAACCACTAAAATGGCTAGTGCTAAAATTAATTGAGCGATAATGACTAATGTTCCCATGTAGGTTAAAACAGTTTAGGTTTAAATTAATTACAAAAATCTTCGGCTAATTTTCGAGCTAGCTTATTTGTCTCGATATAATCTTCGAGAGTTGGCTTGGCTATGAACTCAGTTTTTTCGATAGTTTTCTCATTAATTTCTCCAATTTCTAGGAATGAGATTTTACCATCTAAGAATGCTTTGTTAGTTATTTCGTTTGCAGCATTTAATACACAAGCTGAGTTTCCACCCATGTCAAGAACTTCAAAAGCTAGTTTTAAGTTTTTAAAAGTCTCAATATCTGGTTTTTCAAAAGTTAAGTTTGGGTAATCGAAAAAGCTAAAACGATCAAAATTAGATTTTGGTCTTTCTGGGTAAGTAAGTGCATATTGAATTGGCACTTTCATGCTAGGGATTCCCATTTGAGCCAAAATACTACTGTCCTCAAACTGAACTGCAGAGTGAATAATTGATTGTGGATGAACTACTACTTCAATTTTATCTGCAGGGATTCCAAAAAGCCATTTTGCTTCAATAACTTCTAATCCTTTGTTCATTAGAGAAGCAGAATCAATAGTAATTTTTGCTCCCATTTCCCAGTTTGGGTGTTTTAAAGCTTGTTCCCTTGTTACAGATTTTAGTTCTTCATGTGTTTTTCCTCTAAAAGGACCACCTGATGCTGTAAGTATTAATTTTTCTATTTTGTTATCAAAATTTCCTGCCAAACACTGGAATATTGCAGAGTGTTCCGAATCTACGGGGTAAATGTTTACTCCTTTTTGTTGAGCTAATTTGGTTACAATATCACCAGCTACTACCAAAGTTTCTTTATTTGCAAGAGCTATGTTTTTTCCTGCGTTTATTGCATTAATTGTAGGCAACAATCCCGAATATCCAACAGTTGCAGTAAGTACTGTTTCAATTTCTGTCATTTCAACTACTTGGTTCAATGAGTCTTCGCCAGAGTATACTTTTATGTCGTGTTCCCAAAGTACATTTTTTACTTTGTTGTACTGACTTTCGTCAACAATAACAACCGTATTTGGTTTGTATTTAAGAGCTTGCTCAATAAGTAAATCAGCATTTCGGTTTGCAGTAAGTGCAATTAATTCAAATTTATCTGGAAATTGTTCAATTACTTCTAGTGCTTGAGTCCCAATAGAACCCGTAGAACCTAATATTGCTATACCTTTTTTACTCATATTTTGGATTTCGAAATAGAAAGGATAAAGTTACCTTTTTTTTGATTTAATATTAAAGAATCTCCTCAATAAAGGTTCTGTTATTACTTAATCTAGGGATTTTGTTTTGTCCACCAAGTTTATCTTTAGATTTTAGCCATTTATTAAATGTGCCATCTTCCAATATAATAACTTCAGGTAGTGAAAGAATCATCTTTCTTTTGGCTTCATAATCAGAGTTTAACTCTTGAATTTTTTTGTCTAAAATTTCTGAAAACCTTTTGATGTCTTGGGGTGCTTTTGAGAATTCAATTAACCATTGATGAGTTCCTTTTTTTGTTCCATCCAAATATTTTGGGGCAACTGTATATTCTTTAAAAGCAGATTCAGTTTGTTTACAAGCTTCCTTAATCGCAATATCAGTATTTTCGATTATCAGTTCTTCTCCAAAAGCATTAATAAAATGTTTGGTTCTCCCTGTTACTTTTATTTTGAAAGGGGAGAGGGAAGTAAATTTAACTGTGTCTCCTATTAAATATCTCCAAAGTCCTCCGTTTGTTGAAATTACTAGAGCATAGTTTTTATTCAGTTCTACTTGCTCCAATTCAATGGTTTCAGAGTCGGTTCCATTGAAATTATTCATAGGAATAAATTCGTAGAATATTCCGTAGTCCAACATCAACAGCATATCGTCCGCTTTGTTCTCATTTTGTAAAGAGAAAAAACCCTCAGAAGCATTGTAGGTTTGGTAATAATTGAGTTTAGATAAATTTATTAGCGAGTCGAATTGATTTTTATAAGGATCAAAATTAACTCCGCCATGCATGTATAATTCTAAGTTAGGCCATATCTCGTTTATAGTTTTACCTTCAGAAACTTCTAGTATTTTATTCAAAAGAACTAACATCCAGGAGGGGACTCCCGCTATAATCTTTACGTCTTCTTTTAAGGCTGCTTTAGCCATCTTGTCAATCTTCTCTTCCCAGTTTTCCATAAGTGTTATCTCACGGCTAGGAGTTCGTCTAATCTCAGCCCAAAAAGGAAGGTTTTTAACTATAATAGCCGATAAATCTCCAAAAAAACTATTCTCATTAAGTTTATTAAGTGAAGTGTTTCCGCCAAGGATAAGATGCTTTCCTGAAAATAATTTTGCGTTTGGATTGTTGTGGTAATAAATACTCAGTAAATCTTTTCCACCTTTGTAGTGGCAATCCTGAATTGCTTCTTGAGTTACAGGAATTAATTTGCTCTTTGCATTTGTAGTTCCAGATGACTTAGAAAACCATTGAATTTTTCCGGGCCACAAGATATTTTCTTGCCCTTTCATTGATTTCTCAATAAATGGAAATAGCTCTTCGTAAGTTCTTATAGGGGTATTTTGTTTGAATTCATTAAAGTTTGAAACTCCTGCGAATCCATGATTTTTTCCTATTTCTGTATTCTTAGCTTTATCTACTAAAGCAGTGAATACAGCTTGCTGAGCCTGAATAGGATTGTTTGTGAATTGCTCAATTTGGTCTATTCTTTTCTTAATTATCCAAGAAAAAATAGTGTCAAATGGCATATTCAAAAAGGGGTTTTAATAGAAAAAGCCTGAAATTATCAGGCTTTTTAAATGCTAGAAAAAGATAAGGTAGCCAACAACCATAAGAGCTACAGCTGTGTATACGTACCCTATAATTCCTGAGTTTTCGTGAAAATAATTATCAGACATGTTGTTCTTTTTTTATAAAAGTAATTAATTGATTAAACCGACACAAATTTAATTAGTCTCTTCCTCCAAATAATCTTAAAAGAAATAAGAATAAGTTGATGAAATCAAGGTATAAGTCTAGCGCTCCGTATATAGCTCGTTTTTTTGTTGAGGCAGTTCCAATCTCTGCTCCTTCTCCAATTCTCTTAAGTTTTTGTACGTCATAAGCAGTTAATCCTGTAAAGATAATTACTCCGATTACGCTAATTACATAACTCATCATGTCGCTTTGCATAAAAAAGTTAGCAATCATTGCTACAATTATTCCTATTAAACCAATGTATAGTATGTTTCCAAGCTTTGTTAAGTCTGTAGTAGTCGTGTATCCTACAACTGCCATGATTGCAAATACAGATGAAGCAGAGAAAAACGCAGTTGAAATATCGGCTCCGCTATATCTCAGGAAAATAGTACTTAAACTAATCCCCATTAGTGTTGCGAACGTAATAAACAATATCAGCATGGATGATGCGCTCAGTTTATTATAACCAAGGCTCATTAAAAAAACAAAACCAAGTGGGGCAAAAGCAGCAATAAAATACAGTGGAGTTGCTCCTGTTTCAGTAATTAAATATTTATCTACTAAACCTTCTGATGCAAAATACCAAGAGATAACTCCAGTGATTAACAATCCCATGAACATGTATGAAAATACATTAGCCATAAAGGATTTTGCCATTGTTTTGTCTTGTGCTGCCGCATCAAGTATAGAGTTGTATGTGTTTCTTTCTTCCATTTTTTAGTTTCTTAATGTAGTTTCGAAGATACTAATTTTATGAATTCTTGCCTAGTCGCTTCTTCTAAAAAAGCACCAGTAAAAGCAGAGGTTGTTGTCACTGAGTTTTGTTTTTCTACTCCTCTCATTTGCATGCACATGTGGCTTGCTTCAATTACTACAGCAACACCAAGTGGTTGCAGAGTTTCGTGAATACAATCTCTTATTTCGTTTGTCAATCTTTCCTGAACTTGGAGTCTTCTTGCAAATGCATCTACAACTCTTGGTAATTTACTTAATCCTACAATTTTTCCATTTGGAATGTAAGCAATGTGAGCCTTTCCAAAGAATGGAAGCATGTGATGCTCACACATAGAATAAAGTTCTATGTCTTTTACTAAAACCATTTGGCTGTAGTCTTCACTGAACATAGCAGATTTTATAATCTCACTTGGATTAATGTCATAACCATGAGTCAAAAACTGCATAGCTTTTGATACCCTTTCAGGTGTTTTTAATAACCCTTCTCTTTTTGGATCTTCGCCCAAGTCTTTCAATATTTCTTCATAGAAAGCAGACATTTTTTCTGTTTTCTTATCGTCATATTGTTCAATTTTTTTGTAGCCCATTCTTTTATTTTTCGCCAAAGTATTCAACCGAATTATTTTCGGTTTCATTCACTCTCACACTTATTAATTTTCCGCCTTTTATTTTTATTTCTTCCTCAATCTCTTCCCAAATAGCCACTGCCACTACTTCAGTTGTTGTTCTTTTATCTTTCAAAAAATCAACATCTAAGTTTAAGTTTTTGTGATCTAGTTTATCTATTACTTTGTATTTAAGTATTTTAGATAAAGTTTTTAGATTCATTACAAATCCAGTTTCTGGTTCAATTTCTCCAGCTACTTTTACAATTAACTCGTAATTGTGGCCATGCCAATTAGGATTAGAGCATCCTCCAAAAGTTTCTTCGTTTTTTTTGGCGTCCCAATTTGGATTCCAAAGTTTATGTGCTGAGCAGAAACGCTCTCGTCTAATAATAGTTACTTCTTTCATTCTTGTAATAGTTGAGCTAAAGTAGTTTTTATATTATTCAGTTTCAACTCTAATTCAACTATTTTATTTATTTCATTCTTACTGGTTTTCAAATATGATTTTGCACCATCAAGAGTATAGCCCTTTTCCTTTACTAAATGATAAATAACTTGAATGTTTTTGATATCTTTTTCAGTGAATTTTCTTTTACCACTTTCAGCTTTTTTAGGTGATAATTGTTTGAATTCTTTTTCCCAAAATCGTATTAAAGAGGCATTAACATTAAAAATTTTGGCTACTTCACCAATAGAGTAGTACATTTTGTTTTTGTCTAAGTCAATGTTAATCATGATGATGAATGTTTTAATCTAGTGATGAACCGCTTGAATTTTTTGCTTTTTCAAGCATTTGTTCATACTGTTCTGGTGTTATGTCTGTAAAAAAGAAATTGATAGGATCAATTTTATTTCCATTTTTTATTACTTCATAATGTAAGTGTGGTGCTGTAGATTTACCAGTACTACCAACTAAACCAATTAATTCTCCTCTTTGTACTTTTTTTCCTACTCTGGTTTTAAATTCACTCATGTGTGCATAATGAGATTTATATCCAAATCCATGATTTATTACAACATGATTTCCATATCCGCCAGTACTGTATTCCATTGTTTCAACAACTCCGTCTCCTGAGGCATAAATTTTTGAGCCAGTTGGTGCTGTAAAATCTAAACCAGAATGCATTTTTGGAACATTATAAATAGGGTCATTCCTAATTCCAAAAGGTGAAGAGAGCCTTGTAAGTTCCTTGTCTTCAATAGGTATTATAGATGGAACAGCTCTTAAGAGTTTTTCTTTATCTAGAGCTAAAGCAATGAGTTCATCAAATGATTTAGATTGACCTACAACACTTTTAGTAAGAGAAATAAGTCTTTCTCTAAGTGAAATCACATAATCTTCGTGTGTTCTTTTTTCTACAAAATTAGACCTGGTTAATTCATTGTTTTTATAGGGCTCTGCCTCAAAAATTACTCGGTATAAATTGTTATCGGTTTCTTGCAGATTTTGTAAAACACTAACAATCGTATCCATTTCGGAGTTTATAGATTGATAGTTTGACTCCAAAAATTCTATTTTTTTTTGAGCCTTTCTAGTTGAGTAGTCTTGAATAAAAGGATAGGAGATTAAAATTATTATTCCAGCAATTAGTAATCCTACGCCAGTATATTTCAGAATTTTTTTAATCACTTCCCCCAGTGTCAATTCAATCTTTTGGTATTGAAGTGTATTCGGGTCGTATTTATATTTGGCTCTTTTATTCATTTTTTATTTTCCTTACCCAAGAAGTAAGGCTATCAAAGATACAAAAATAACGGAACAATCCGATAGGCTAAAACGCTAGATGTTTATGAAGTAGATTGAACTTCTTGAAGTTCTAATTTAGATTAAAAGCTAGCTTTAAGGCTTAAGCTAAAATTCCTACCCAAAGCACTAACTCCAGATGCAAATTGCTTGTAATGAGTATCTAAGATGTTTTCTACACTTCCTTGTAAACTTAAAGATGAATTAAGATTAACTGATAAGTATGCATTTAACACTAGCCAGGCAGGTGAGCCATCAATTGTTGCTTCTTCTAAATTATCTTCACCAGTTGGCGAAAAGTCTTTCACATGTTTCCAGCTATTAAATTGTGAATTAACTTGGGCTCTAATTTTTTTATTATTAAATGTCATTCCTAATCTTCCAAAAACAGGTGGAATATGACCTAGTGGAGAGTCCGAACTTACATTTTTTCCAACAGTATAATTTATTGAACCATTAAAACTTAAATAAGGTGTAAAATTGATTCTAGTATCAAATGAACCACCATAAATATAGGCAGAGCTTACATTTTGATTCGACTGCAGATTTAATGTAGCGCCTTCAAATAGAATTGAGTCTTCACCATTTAGAACAAAATCGCTTCTTACTATTGCATTATTAATAACCGTGTAGAACCCAGCAAGTTTTATCATAAGATATTCCTTCTCGTCTTTTTCCCATTTTTTAGAAAAATTAAGTTCACCATTATAGACAAACTCTGGTCTTAGTAAATTGTTCGGGATTATAAGGTTTCCATTGTTTTCAAAAATCTTTCCATAGTCATCCACATTTGGTGATCTATATCCAGACGAACCAATTAGCTCTCCTCTAAACCCGCTTTCTTCTTCGTATTTAATACTAACACTTCCTGAGAAAGCTCCAGTATTAAAGTCAATTTCACTAAAAGGAAATCCAACAAATGATGTGTCCAAAAACTCTGAATAATTTAAAAAATGATTGTATCTGGTGCCAAAATTTATCGTTACCTCTTTAGTTATCAGCTTGTCAAGAGTTGCATAAATTGCTCCAGACGTAATTCTGTTTTCTCCATTTGGATATCTGGTTAACCCTGGAGTAGTAACGTTAGTGTTAATATCTGTATCAAATGCAGAAGATTTTACTTGGTTGTGAGTTCCTTCAATTCCATAATAAAGAACTTCTTTTTTGGATAAACGTTTAAAAAAATCAGCATTTAAACTGTAAACAAAAACATCTTCATTTTGTGTAGAGCGAATATTGCTTTGATATCTTCGATCTATTCTGTCTTCATCAATTTTTTGAAAAGCAGTGTTAATTGTGTAGTAATCAAAAAGTTTAGTTTCTTTTTTTGATTCTAAAGTAAATGCAGTCAATAGTCTGTTTTGAGGTCCGTAATACCATTCTGCAAATCTTAATTTTCCATTTCGGTATTCATTAAGTCTATCAAATCTGTTAATTTGGCTAGAAGTAGAGTACTGAATATTAAGTCCTAGCTTTATATTCTCGTTCAATTGATAGCTAAATTTTTGCAGTAAATCTAGCTGGTTGTATGCTGTTCTTTGGTGCACATTCTCATCAGGATTTACAACCATAGAATCTTGTCCATTTATTGTGGTTACGTAATTTAATACTTTTCCAAAATCAGCATAGCCATGACTTCTATTATTTCCCATTCTAAAATCTTCAAAATCAGAGAAAGTAATTGAGGTAAGACTTGCGAATTTTTTTGAACCTAAGTTAAGGTCTACATGGGTTGTGTTTTCTCCATTTGCAGATCCAAATCTTGCTAAAGCATTTCCACTAACCAGTAATTGATCGCTAGATGAAAACATAGGGTTTTTGGTATGAAAGTGAATTACACCTCCTAATGCATCACTTCCGTAAATTACAGATCCAGGTCCATAAAATACATCAGTGCTTTCTAAAATATTTGCATCCACAGTAATGGCGTTTTGGAGGTGTCCACTTCTGTAAATGGCATTGTTCATTCTTACTCCATCTACAACAAGTAATATTTTATTGGCTTCAAAACCTCTTATTATTGGACTTCCACCACCAGACTGACTTTTTTGGACAAGAATATTACTGTTCTTTTGAAGCATGTCTGCTGAAGTTTGTGGCACTGAAAATTGAATTTCTGAGCTTTTAATTTTTTCTATTCTAACTGAAGAAAAATCCTCACGCGTATTTTCTCTGGGAGGTTTAATAACAATGGTAGGTAATTCTATTAAATCAAACATTAATACTCTGTATCCATCAGTTACGATTTGGGAAATTGATTTTTTTTCTTTCTCAAAAGAAGGATGAGAAAAATAGACTAACTCATTTATTTTAAAATCATTAAGTCTTACTTCTCCCTGGGTATTAGTGTATAAAGAAATTGATTTATCTCTATTGTGAACCTGAATATTTTCAATAGGTTGTTTGGTTTGGTAATGAAGAACTTTTACAGTTTGCCCCAACATTATTGAATGTGCAAAAAGAAAGAGTATAAATAAATATTTTTTATTAATCATTTGAAATGAAAATTTTTCAGTTTTTAGGAACAAAAAGTATACCAAAAACAGGATGCAAAGTTATGTTTTTATATTTAGTTGATGGTATTTTGAATTTTTGTTTTTTTAATAGCTATTTATACTTGAGAGTTGTAATTTTAAGACTACAAATTTTAGCTAAAAATTAAACCGTAATATGAAAAAAACAATTCTATCTTTTTTATTGAGTTTAATAGCACTATCCATCTATTCGCAAGATATAAACGGAAAATGGTATGGGGTTTTAAATGTAATGGGAAAGGAAGTTCCTTTTGCTATTGATTTAGGTGAAGAAAAAAAGCTATTTAATCCTAATAAAGAATCCATGTCATATGTTATTGACAGTATGCTAATGAAAGATTTAGAGCTCACTTTTTTTGTAAGTAAATTAGGTCTAAAATACAGTGGGCGAATTGTTAATGATAGCATTATAGGGTTCTGGAATCAATCAGGAACATCATTTCCTTTGATTTTTACAAGAAATAAAATTGAAGCTAAAGTCCCGAAAAGACCTCAAACCCCTGAACCACCATTTAATTATTATTCTGAAGAACTAACAGTATCTAATTCGAAAGCTAATATTACACTTTCTGGGACATTAACATTACCAGCTAATGATGGTAAAAAATATCCTATTGTAGTTCTAATTTCAGGCTCAGGCCCTCAGGATAGAGACTCAGAAATACTAGGTCACAAATCTTTTGCTGTAATTGCAGATCACTTTGCAAAGCAAGGTATAGGCAGTTTTAGATATGATGACAGAGGGACTGCAAAATCAACTGGAAACTATCGAGTTAGTGATCTCAATGATTTTTATTCGGATTTAGAAGCTGTTGTTCAAGTATTAAAACTTAGACCTGAGGTTGCAAAGTTAGGTCTAGCAGGCCATAGTGAAGGTGGTATTTTAGCACCTTGGTATGCAAGTGAACACAAAAATGAAATTGACTTTGTAATTATGCTTGCTGGTCCCGGAATCCCAATTAGCGAAATGATGCATCTTCAAAGAGAGTTTGAGTATAAAAAACTTAACATGACAACTGATCAAATTCAGCAACAGAAAGTTCTTTTTCAGAAAATAGATAGCATTGTAATAAGTTATAACGGAGTTAAGAAAACAGAAGTGCTTACTAGTTTTTTAACCAATTATTTAACTAAGGAAGGACTTGAAGGTGCTGCTTTGCAAGATGCTTTAAAAACATATATGAGTCAAATGGACAGAGCTTGGTACAAAAGTTTTGTTGCTATTAATCCTGAAGATTATTTGAAAAACTTAAAATGCCCATTATTGGCTTTGGGAGGATTAAAAGATTTTCAGGTGCCAACAGAGGTTAACTTTGATGGAATTCTTGAATACAAAAAACAAAGGTGTTTTGGTAAACCTAGTTTAACAAGGATTTCTTACTCTAATCTAAACCATTTGTTTCAGCCATGTGCTACGGGAGGAACCGAAGAGTATGGAGCGATAGAAACTACCTTTGACAGGAGAGTTTTGTTCGCTATGTCTGATTTTATTAATAGCTTGTAAATAGAAAATGAAAGGATTAAAAAATATAAGTTGGATAGTTTTGATAAATATATTTCTTGTAATTATTGCAGGAAGTATTGTTCGTATGACTGGTTCGGGAATGGGTTGTCCCGATTGGCCTAAGTGTTTTGGCCACATAATTCCACCAACAATGGAGAGCGAACTTGCATACTCAGCTGGAAAGGAGTTTAGCAAAGGGCAAATGGTAATTCATGAGGAAGCTCTTTGGGTAGCCAATGAAACGTTTGTTGCATCCGATTTATTCGAATTAAAAGATTGGACTAAATACACTAAGCACGATTATGCTAAATTTAATGCACTTCATACATGGATTGAGTATATAAATAGACTTTTTGGAGCACTTTTGGGCTTTTTTGCACTAATAATGATTGTGCTTGCAACTCGTAAAAGAAAGATGAATTCTTGGTTCCTTATTCTATCAATATTGCAATTATTCTTCATCCTTTTCCAAGCATGGCTGGGCAAATTAACAGTAGATACAAATCTAAATCCTTACATGATAACTTATCATATGATGGGAGTAACGGTCATGATAATTATTCAATTAGCTTTATTATCCTTAATAAATGGGAAAATAAAAGGAGCTGACACGAAAACTAATACCTCATTTGTAACTAAATTAGTCTCAGTTAGTGCAATAGTTTTAATGTTTGTACAGATAGTTTTGGGTACTCAAGTTCGTCAACAAACGGATGTAATGTTTAAATCAGGAATGCCAAGAGAGCTCATTCCTGATGGATTTGATTGGGTATTTTTTGTTCATAGATCATTCTCTTTATTAATTGTGTTTTCTTTGGTTTATTTATTTTTGAAACTTAAAGACAAAGCTAAATTTAAACGTCCGCTTGGTTTTTTAATTAGTTTCACTTTGTCCGAAATAATATTTGGAATAATTCTTTACTATTTCGAAATGCCTGCATTTGCTCAGCCTATTCATTTGTTGTTTTCATTACTATTGTATGCTTTTTTCGTAGAAATTTACCTAAAGCAGTTGGCCAAAATTTCTTACAAAGTAATAAATAACTAATGGCCGCTTTACCCGATATAAAAGTAAATTACAGAGTTCAGTACTATGTATTTCAAGTATTAGGTTGGGGCTTTTTTGTATTTCTTATTGGGTTGTTTAACCTTAGTAATAATGGGATTAACACCTCTTTTATTTTATTCCTATTAATTGTGTTTTTAACCAATTTAATAATTAGTCATTTTTACCGCTTTTATGTTTCTAAAAACCAATGGTTAGTAAAGTCAATTGGTCCATTATTAATTAGAATTTTAATAGCATCCGGAGTCCTTGGAGTGTTTTTTTCTTTTTCTATTTCAGTAGCTCGAAATTTGGTTATGTCACTAGAATATAATTATTTAAATTGGAATGAAATGTTTTTTGGAGCTATTGTTTACTTCATTTGGAGCATTCTTTATTTTGGATATTTATTGTTTTATAAGGCCAGAAAGGAAGAGTATAAAAATCTAGAGATGTTAGCTCTAAGTTCAGAGGTTGAACTTAAAAACCTAAGGTCACAGCTTAATCCCCATTTCATGTTTAATGCAATGAATAGCATAAGAGCGCTAATAGATGAAAGCCCAGAAGAATCTAAGAAGGCAGTTACTCAATTGTCAAATGTACTTAGAGCATCACTCATTCATGCCAAAAGAGAGAAGGTAACATTGGATGAAGAGTTGACTTTGGTTAACGATTACTTGAGCTTAGAGAAAATTAGATACGAAGAGAGATTAGAGGTTATAACTAATATTGACGAAAAAGCACTTTCATGTCGAGTTCCTCCGCTTATAATTCAAACCCTAGTTGAAAATGCAATAAAACATGGAATTTCTAAACTAATGAAAGGTGGAGTAATAGAAATTGAAGTAAAGCTGATGAGTCAAAAAATGCAGATTGAAATTAGTAATACAGGAAAACTAAGTGAAAATGGAATTTCTGAAACAGGAGTAGGAGTGGATAATACAAAAAAAAGACTTCGATTACTATATGGGAATTCTGCTAGTTTTGAGCTAATAGCAAAAGAAAACAAAGTGAAATCAGTAGTGGTAATTCCAATAAATTAAATAAAGCAGCTATGAAAACAATAATTGTTGATGACGAAAGATTAGCACGTAAAGAATTAATTTCTTTGCTTGGTTCATACGATTTTGTTGAGGTAATAAAGGAATGTGCTAATGCAGATGAGGCAAAAGAAGCAATTGAACAACTGAAACCCGATTTGGTTTTTTTAGATATACAAATGCCCGAGAAAACAGGTTTTGATTTACTTGAAGAGTTGGATTATGTACCACAAGTGATTTTTGTTACGGCTTATGATGAGTTTGCAATTAAAGCGTTTGAAGTGAATGCGCTTGATTACATACTGAAGCCTGTAGATTCAGAAAGGCTAGAAAAAACTCTTTTGAAATTAAAAGAAGAGAATTCGGAATTGAATCGTGAGGAGGCTAAGCTATCTAGTGAAAAACTAACTTTAGAAGATCAAATTTTTATTAAGGATGGAGACAAATGCTGGTTTGTAACTCTTAAGGATGTTCGTTATTTCGAATCTGTAGGAAACTACATTAAAATTCACTTTGATGATAACAAACCTTTAATATTAAGGTCATTAAATAAAATTGAAGAAAGGTTAGAGGATAAGATATTCTTTAGGACTAACAGGAAAAATATTGTAAATGTAAAGTGGGTGAGCAAAGTTGATAATTGGTTTAGTGGTGGATTAAAATTAACTTTGAAAACCGGAGAAGAGATAGAAGTATCTCGAAGACAAGCGCAAAAGTTTAAAGAATTAATGAGTTTATAAGTTATGATGACAGAACTACCCGAACCATTTTACAGAGCTATAAATGCCGCCATAGAAGGAGGGTTTTCCGTGATGGATGTATTTGAATCTGGAGAGTTTGATACTAAATTAAAAGGTGATAATTCTCCTGTTACAAAGGCAGATTTAGATTCTTCGGAGGTGATTTCCGAAATACTAGAAGCTACAAAAATTCCTATTTTAAGTGAAGAGGGTACTGAAGATTCTTTTGAAGAGCGAAAAAAATGGGATTTACTATGGGTAGTAGATCCGTTAGACGGAACCAAAGAATTTATAAAAAGAACCAATGAGTTTTCAGTAAATATAGGGTGTGTAGAAAACGGAGTAGCGATATTTGGTGTTATTTATATTCCTGTAACTCAGGAAGTGTTTTTTGGAGGTGCAGAGTTTGGTACTTTTAAATTGGAGTATGATGATGACAAACCTTTTTCTCGTCAAATAGAAAATGCTATACGGTTAAAATCTCCGTCTAAAAACAAAGAAGTACTAATAGTAACAGGTGGAGGCGAAGCAGAATTTGATTTTTATAAAAATGCTGAGGTCTTAAAATCCTACACTTATAAGTCAATGGAGTTTCAAAAGCTATCTAGCGCTATTAAATTTTGTAGAATTGCCGAAGGAGTGATGGATATTTATCCTCGTGATTATCCTTGTATGGAATGGGATACGGCTGCTGGTCAGGCTATTTTAAATGGAATAGGTAAAGACTTGTACGACATGGAAACAGGCAAAGTAATGAAGTATAACAAAGAGTCGTTATATGTTCCATTTTTCATTGTTGCTTAATTTTATCACTTGTTAATAAACCGTTAAGCTAAAGAGATTGTTGCTTTTGGCATTGAACTTGTAAATTATATTTCAGATATTGGAGATTATCCGCACAAATAGTACTGATAATTGAAAATAGATTGTTATTTTTAAACTTAATAAAAGAAAAATTATGAAAACAAAGTATATTTTAGGAATGATCCTATCAGTTGCAATGGTAACTACAACTTATGCTCAAGACGAAAACCTAGTGGAAAACCCTAGTTTTGAAGGAGTTAAAGGTAAATTAAAAAAATTAAAGCAAATTAATAAGGCCGAAAGTTGGTTTTCACCTACTTCGTTAAGAGCTGATTTGTTTACTGAAGATGCAGCTGGAACTGAAATTGGTGTTCCTGGGAACATATATGGAAAGGAAGATGCAGCAGATGGTAAAAACTATGCTGGTATAATTGCATACACATACAGAGGAGCAACTCCAAGAACTTACGTTTTTTCTCAATTGAAAGAAAAATTAGAAAAAGGAGTAAGATATTGCGTGTCATATAAAGTAAGTCTTTCAGATTTATCTAAATATGCAGTAAATAACTTAGGAGCTCATTTATCAAAAAAACCATTTGAGGTAGAAGGTAAAAAAGATATTGTACTTGGACCAAAATTCACAGTAGTTAAGGTAGAAGACAATAGAGTATTTGAGAAAAGATACAGCTGGGAGTCAATGTGCTCTGAGTATGTTGCTGAAGGTGGAGAGAAATTTTTAACTATCGGTAACTTTGATGAGACTAAAGAAACTAAATTCGTTAAGCTAAGAAAAAAGGCTGATTTTAGAGGAGCTCAAGTACCAATGGCTTATTATTATATTGATGATGTTGTTGTAAAAGTAGTAGAAGAAGGTGTTTCTTGTAACTGTGATGAAGTAGATGATAAAGAAATTGAAAGAGTTGTTTACAGCAGTAACAGAACTTCTATGGATGGATTTACTGAAGCAGAAGTAGTAGAAAACTCTACAGTTTATTTCGCATACTTAAAGTCTACTTTAACTCCAGAAGCTAAAGAAACTTTAGATGGATTGGCTGAAGCAATGATTAAGAATCCAGACTTAAAATTAAATGTTTTAGGACACATTACTGGAGATGAAGAATTAGCTGCAAGAGGTGAAGAAATGCACTTAGATTTAGCTAGTAGAAGAATTGATGCGGTAATTGATTACCTATCAAGTCACGGAATTAGTAAAGATAGATGTGAAAAAGACATCAAAAACACTTCTGATCCTGAATCAACTGAAGGAACATTAGTTGGAAAGGCTCAGAACAGAAGAGTAGCTTTCGAGATGATGTAATAGAATAAATAACTTAAGTAAAAGGTTCGATTTAATTATCGAGCCTTTTTTTATGCCATTTTTTAAATAATGTCAGCTACTACAAAGTTGCTTCCAGTAACTAATATTAAATCTGATTCAGAGGCATTGTTTTTGGCTTCTAGTAGTCCTTCTTCAACAGAATTAAATGACTTTCCTTTAATTCCTAGTTCACTCGCGATTTTGGTTAGTTCTTCTCCTGTTAAAACTCTTTCGTTTGTTGAAGTACAAAAATAGAAAGTTGATCCTTGTGGAAATGGCTCTAGCATTTCTTTATGAGTTTTATCCTTAGCTATACCAATTACAACATGAAGTTTTATTGGTGAAATTTTTTCTATTTCACTTACAACTTTATTTATTCCATCTGGGTTGTGTGCTGTATCGAAAACGATTATTGGTTTTTGATTCACTACTTGAAAGCGACCAAGTAAACGTGTATTCCCAATAACATTAGCAAGTCCTTTTACAATGTGATTTTTAGAGATTTCAGATTTCAAATTCTCTAAAACATTTATTGTTTTTACAGCAGTTCTAGCATTTTCTTGTTGAATTTTTCCGATTAAATCCAGTTGGTATTCTTCAACTTTTATATCATCAGCAAAGTGAATAGGGGAGTGCAGACTTTTTGCAATTTCTTCAAAAATTGGTTTCGTTTCCTTTTGGGTTTTACCAATTACAACAGGAATACCTTTTTTTATGATTCCAGCTTTTTCTTTGGCTATTAATTCAATAGTATCTCCTAAAATTGCTGTATGCTCCAAAGATATATTTGTAATTACAGATACTTCAGGCGTAATTATGTTAGTTGAATCTAACCTGCCTCCTAAGCCGGTTTCAATGATATTAATGTCTGTTTTTTTCTTTTCAAAATAATAAAAAGCTAGGCCAACAGTCCATTCAAAAAATGAAGGATAAATATCAGTTAAAATCTCTTTGTATTCCGATACAAAATCAATAACTTCTTTCTCAGAAATATCAGTTCCATTAATCTTTATTCTTTCTCTAAAATCTTTAAGATGTGGTGAAGTATAAAGTCCCACTTTGTAACCAGATTCTTGTAGAATAGAAGCCAACATGTGAGAAACAGAACCTTTTCCGTTACTACCAGCAACATGAATTGTTTTAATAGTATGGTGTGGATTGCCAAGCAATTCGCAAATATCAGTAATGTTGTTGAGGTTAGCTTTATAAGCTTTTCCGCCTATTTTTTGATATTGGGGAAGTTGAGCGAATAAATAATCTAATGTAGATTGGTAGGTGCTCAAAGTAGGTTTATTGCAAGATGTAGTTAATGATTCTAAGTCCTTTGCTTAATTCAGCTCTACGGCTGTCAGCTTTAAAATCAAATCTATAACCATCTTTTTTAGCCTGATTAAGTAATACAGGATCTGTAGTTGTGGTTTTAGCATGACTTGATAAAACTCTTACGTCAACAACTTTACCATCTCTATCAACTGTTAGTTCTATAACAACTTTTCCTTCTTGATCTCTAGTTGGATTAGATACTCTTGGGGCTATTCCATCACCAGCTCCTAATTTACCAATTTTGCCTGTTACCCCTGGACCGTTTTCTCCATCACCAATTCCATCATTATTTCCGTTTCCATTTCCATCACTTTGTCCTGTTCCATTTCCGTTAAATGCTCCTGCAGCAGAAGCGTTAGAATTTGGTTTTTTAGCCGGTTCAGAGGACTGAGTAGAACTAGAAGAGCTCTTTGGTTTAGTCGATTTTTTTACTGGAGACTTTGTGTTTTGAGTAACAGCTGGGTCAGTAGATGCTTGTTCTTCTGTAACAGTTTCTGAAGGTGTAGGTTCAGAACTTGCTCCCCCTTTGGAACTAGAACCTGAAGTAAAGTCCAAGATTAATGCTGGCTCAGGCATTGGTTCAGGTAAGGAAATAGTAAATGCAAAAAGTAAAGCAATAAGAATCACATGGGCTGAACAAGTTAATATCCATCCTAGCTTTCTGTTCTTCTTTTTTCTTTCTTCTCGGCTCATTTTGTGTCGTTTTATACTGATTAAACGTTAATTACTAAATTAAGTTATCTAAAACCTTTATTTTTTTGACATAAGAACCACTCTCAACTTGTTCTGCTTTGCTTTGTCGATTATTTTCACAACAATTCCGTAGTCACATTCCTTATCTCCATTAAGTTCCACAACTTTATCTTTGTCATTGGCAACAGCCAAAGTCATTGCCTGTCCAATTTCCTCAATAGTTATTGGTCTGTTGTTTAATGTAATAGTATTGTCAGCTTTTACACCCACAATCGCAAGAGATGATTTTGATGGGCTTGGCGATCCACCTTCTGGTAAATCAACATCTTCAACACTATTCTTTGCAAGTGCAGAAAGAATAATAAAGAAAATAAGCAACAAGAAAATCAAATCGGTAGCAGAAGACATACCGCCTTCAATCTTTACTTTAGTTGGACTGATTAAACTCATAATATAAATGTTTCGAATGATTGCCTTGAAAATTCAAAGCAAGTAAAAATGTTATTTTCCTGGCTCTTCCAAGATATCGATAAATTCGATAGAGTGTGCTTCCATATTTTGAACTACTCTCGATACTCTTGAAACTAAAAAGTTATAAAAGAAATAGGCCATAATTCCTACTATAAGACCCGCAACAGTTGTTACCATAGCAATCATAATTCCACCTGAAAGATTAGATAAAAAATCTCCTGAGATACCAGTACTCTTTAATCTAAAAAATACTTGAATCATTCCTATAACTGTACCTAAGAACCCTAGCATTGGTGCAATTCCTGATATAGTTGCTAAAGCAGAAAGATTGTTTTCAAGTTTAGATATTTCAAGTTTACCAACATTTTCTATAGATGCTTTAATGTCTTGCATTGGTTTCCCAATTCTAGAAACTCCTTTTTCTACCATTCGTGCAACAGGGCTATCAGTAGTTTCGCATAAGTTTTTCGCAGAATCTAACTTACCATCAAGAACATAATCTTTAATTCTGTCCATAAATTGTTCCTCTTCTTTATCTGCTTTTTTCAATGTCATGAATCTTTCTACAAAAATATAAATAGCATAAATTGACATTAAAAGTAACGGCACAAGAATGTACCAAGAGTCAGCTGCTTCTGAAATTACATCAATTAATTTTATTTTTATAGGTTCTGCTGCTGCTAATGAATCTGCTGCAGTACCTGCTATATCTGGAGATTGTATCATAACTTTGAGTTGGTTTAATGAATTTTAACTTGATAAAAGTACACTTAATAAGGTTATTCGGTCTTCAGATACTTTCCTAATTGTAAACATCAAGATGTTAAGTTTTATTGTTCTTATTTGAAGTAATTATATGTTTTCAAAATAGTCTAAATAAAGGTTAATCCTACAAATTAAATCGCATCATTTACTATTTAAATTTAATTAAGTATTGTCTTGCTATTTAATATAACAGTTGTATATTTGCAATTCAAATCGCGGGATAGAGCAGTTGGTAGCTCGTTGGGCTCATAACCCAAAGGTCGTCAGTTCGAGTCTGGCTCCCGCTACTAAGAGGAAAAAGCTAGTCATTTATGACTGGCTTTTTTTTGTAGATGAAAACCAAATCAATTTATATTTTTTTAATCTTTAGAATAAATAGTTTTTATTTGGTATGCGATTCTAGATTTAATGATTAAATCCTTCCTGAGAAGATAAAATCTCTTTCGTCTTAATTTCTTGAAACTATTTTAATTGCACGCTATAAAACAATTAAATGATTTAAAATCATTTAAAAACAATCATTAAATACTGTCTTATAGGTATTAATTAAGTCAAATTTATAATTATGAAAAATATTTAATGATAAAATCATAAGCCGTTTAAGTTGAAAGAAAGTTATTGAAAGTCATTATTCATAGGCAATATCTTTTTAAGCCTAATATAAATTAAGTAATGATCTTGAGTGAATTTAAAGCTTTATGTTGTTCAAAGCTTTATTCTTTGTTTCATTTGGTAACACGTAATGAAACATCTATATTTGTCGCTCAAATTTTAATTAAACTAGTGTTTTTATGAAAAAACTATTATTTTTATTGGGTTCATCTTTAATATTGTTGATCTCAAACAATTCCTTCTCACAATGTGTAGGAGATGTTACTCCACCAGTTGCAACTTGCATGGGTGTAACTGCCTATTTAGATGCTGCAGGAACAGTAACAATTGATTCTAATGCCTTGGATAATGGGAGTACTGATAATTGTGGTATTCAATCAATTACTCTCTCTCAAGAAACATTTACATGTGCTGACATTGGTGTTCCAGTCAATGTCACTATGACTGTAACTGATACAGCAGGTAATATAGCAACCTGTTCGGGTGGCGTAACAGTGTTAGATACAATTTCACCAACCGCAACTTGTCAAAACATAACAATATATTTAAATGGAGCCGGAACTGCATCAATCTCAGCTACTGATATCAACAATGGCTCATCAGATATTTGTGGATTGGCAGCACTCTCTATAACTCCTTCTTCATTTAATTGTACACAGATTGGAACAAGAACAGTAACTTTAACAGCAACTGATATATCTGGAAATACATCAACTTGTACTTCAACAGTAACAATATTGGATACAATATCCCCAACAGCATCATGTCAAAACATCACAGTCTTTTTGGATGGAGCAGGAACAGCTAGTATAGTAGCAGGAGATATTGATAACGGAAGTTCAGATGCTTGTGGAATTGCTTCATTAGCAGCAGACATTACAGCTTTTACATGTGCAGACCTTGGATCAAACACAGTAACACTTACTGTAACAGATGGGTCAGGAAATACATCAACTTGTACTTCAACAGTAACAGTATCTGATACAACATCACCAACAGTATCATGTCAAAACATCACAGTATTTTTGGATGGGGCAGGAACAGCAAGTATAGTAGCAGGTGATATTGATAATGGATCAACAGATAATTGTACATCAGTAACATTAGCAGCAGATATTACAGCTTTTACATGTGCAGACCTTGGAGCAAACACAGTAACACTTACTGTAACAGATGGATCAGGAAATATATCTACCTGTACATCAACAGTAACAGTATCTGATACAACATCACCAACAGCAACTTGTCAAAATGTAACAGTTTATTTAGATGCAGCAGGAACAGCAAGTTTAGTAGCAGGAGACATTGATAATGGATCAACCGATAATTGTACAACAGTAACATTAGCAGCAGATATTACTTCTTTTACCTGTGCAGAGCTTGGAGCAAATACAGTTACTTTAACAGTAACAGATGGATCAGGAAATACATCAACCTGTACTTCAACAGTTACAGTATTAGATACAATAGCACCAATGGCAATGTGTCAAGACACAACAGTTTATTTAGATGCAACAGGAAGTGTGACTATCGATTCAAGTTATGTTGATGGTGGTAGCACTGATAACTGTAGCATAGAAACAATCACATTATCAGCAACAACATTCACTTGTGATAGTGCAGGAGTAAGAATGGTGATGGTTACAGTAACAGATTCAAGCGGAAATGTAGATTCATGTATGTCAATGGTAACAGTATTAGATACAATAGCACCAATGGCAATGTGTCAAGACACAACAGTTTATTTAGATGCAACAGGAAGTGTAACAATCGATTCAAGTTATATTGATAATGGAAGTACAGACAATTGTAGTATTGAAACAATTACATTATCAGAGACTAACTTTACGTGTGATAGTGTAGGAGTAAGAATGGTAATGATGTATGTAACAGATTCAAGTGGAAATGTAGATTCATGTATATCAATGGTAACAGTGTTAGACACTATACCCCCAACAGTATTGTGTAAAAACACTTCTTTATTCTTAGATTCAATGGGTAATGCAACAATTGTTTTGAGTGATGTTGAGAATGGAAATTCTGACAATTGTGGAATTGATACAGTTTATATCCTTGAGGATACGCTCACTTGTGCAAATCTTGGAACAAATAATATTTCAGTAATAGCTGTAGATGTTAACGGGAATATAGATTCTTGTATAGCAATAGTAACTGTTTCTGATATTATTACTCCATTTATTTCTTGTAAGCCAGATACTTTATACTTAACTGGAACAGCTGCAGATACATTGAACCCTATGAATTTAGTTGATTCTGTTTGGGACAACTGTTCATTCACTGTTACAGCTACACCATCAATATTTAATTGTACAAACATTGGAGTTAATTCAATTAATATTGTTGTAACTGATGGAGATGGAAGATCTAGTAACTGTTTTGCTAACTTAACAGTGTTAGATTCAATAGCTCCAGTAGCAATGTGTAAAGACACAACAGTATATTTAGATGCAACCGGAAGTGTGACAATTGATTCAAGTTACCTTGATAATGGGAGTACTGACAATTGTGGAATTGCAACTATTAGCTTATCATCAACAGTATTTAGTTGTGATAGTGCAGGAGCAAGAACAGTTTCAGTTATTGTTACAGATAATAGTGGAAACGTAGATACTTGTACTTCAATAGTTACTGTATTAGATACAATAGCACCAATAGCAATGTGTCAAGATATTACTGTTTATTTAGATGCAACAGGAAGTGTATCAATTGACTCTAGTGATGTAGATAATGGAAGTACAGATAACTGTAAAGTTGTTACTATTGCTATTTCTGACACATTATTTGATTGTAGTCAAGTAGGACCAAATGTTGTAACTGTTATAGTAACAGATTCAAGTGGAAATGTAGATTCATGTATTTCTACGGTAACAGTATTAGATACTATTAATCCAGTTGTTTTCTGTCAAGACACTACAATCTCTTTAGATACTAATAATGTATTCACAATAGATTCAAGCTATGTATTCTCTAGCGCTTCTGATAATTGTGGAATTGATTCTGTATGGTTCAGTAAATCAATGTTTACATGTAGAGATTTAGGACCAAATAGTATTACAGTATATGCATCAGACAGTAGTGGAAATATAGATTCTTGTACTTCAATAGTAACAATCAATATTGTTGGACAACCAGCTAACGATACGATTGCAGTTCAAATTAATTCATCTAATTTTGCACAAATTTGTTTAACAGACAATCGATTATTAGGAACACCAACTTCTTACACAAATTGTAAGATGGTTACTAGAGGAAACTTAATTAACTATAACGATACTTGCTTTACCTATACTCAGACTTCAGGGACTAAGTATTTAGATACAGCTTGTGTAATCATATGTGATGATTGTGGAATTTGTGATACAACTTTATTGATTTTTGTACCAACTCCAGATTCAGATACTTTATTAGTAGGGCCAGTAGTACCAGTAAGTAATGTTGATACTTGTGTAACATTAGAATCAACTTACATGACAGGTCACTTTGTTAGTACTTGTGATAGTACATTAACATCAAATGGTGGAATACCAGTTACAATCACTGGATTATGTGTAAGATACCCTGTACCAGCACCTATATTTACAGGAGATACTGCATGTATTATAGTATGTGATACGATACACAATATCTCAATTTGTGATACTACTTTGATAGTTTACTTACCAGACGTTACTTCACCAACAATTATCTGTAAAGGTGATACGGTATACTTAAATAGCTTTGGAACTGTAACAATTGATACAAGTAATGTAATGGATACAGTGTTTGATAATACATTGATAAATGCAGTTTGGTTAACACCAACTTCGTTTAACTGTGCTAATGTTGGGCCAAATATGGTAAGAGTATATGCAAGAGATACTAACAGAAACATGGATAGCTGTATGTCAACAGTGACAGTATTAGATACTTTATCGCCAATAGCTATATGTCAGAACATCACAATCCAATTGGATACAAATGGTGTTGCTTCAATCCTAGCGGCTAATGTTGATGGAGGAAGTACTGATAACTGTGCAATAGCAAGTATTGTAATTGATAGGACTAATTTTGACTGTAGTGACTTAGGAATGAACAATGTTGTATTAACTGTGACTGATATTTATGGAAATAGTTCAACATGTACTTCAATTGTTACTGTTGAAGATAATATCGCTCCAGAAATAGCTTGTAGAGAAGATATACAATATGTAGTAAGAAACACAACTTGTGAGTTCATAATACCAAACTATATCGGGGAAGCAACAGCAATAGATAATTGTACATCTGATTCTATTACTTATAGCCAATCACCAATAGCTGGTTCACCAGTTACTTTAGGTAGTAGAGATACAACAATTACTATCACTGCTGTTGATGCAAGTGGAAACTCTTCATCATGTAGCTTTGTTATTTCAGCAAGATGTGTGAAAGAACTTAACATTCCACAGTTTATCTCACCAGATGGAAACGGACAGAATGATACATGGGAATTACCTGAGTTAATAAACTATCCTAACAGTGTTGTTAAAGTATATAACAGATGGGGGAACTTAGTGTTTGAAGAAAAAGGATATTATACTGGATGGGATGCTACGCCAAACGTATCTACAGGAGCAAATTTACTGATGGACAACAAGATGTTACCAGAAGGAACTTACTTTTACATTATAGACCTTGGAGATAATAACTTCGAACCTTACACTGGATACATTCAGATTAAGAGATAATAACTAATCAAACTAAAACTTAAAGCCTTACTATAATTATAGTAAGGCTTTTTTTGTTTAAAAACTTTAGTTTTAATGAGTTTTAGTTACAATAGAATGAAAACTTATTCATTCTGTAATAAAGTATTCTAAAACCCTCTAAAAAGAATGGTTTAGGGCTTTAGCTTGTAAGAGATGAAGCCTATATAATAATAGATAAATTCATTACCGCTACGTAATTGATACTGTTTAATAGTAATATCAATATAGCTAGTTAAGTCATTTGATTGTATAAAACCCTTATTAAGATATTAAATAACCTAGTCAATCCAATTCACATAAGTCCTAATCCGTATGAGTATAGGTTTATACAGACCATAAAAAAACATAGTGTGTAGTTGCAAATAATGAGATGCGTATACTTTAGTAGTTGTATTAATACAAAGAGAATATACAAGACATAAAAAAAGCCTTTGATAAAATTATCAAAGGCTTTTAAAATTTAAAATCAAATACTTATAAATGCATCAAATAGAAAACTCCTATTCCTGCTATGTATCCAACTAAAGCAAGCCAAGCAATTTTTTTAAGATACCAGAAGAAAGAGATTTTTTCCATTCCCATGGCTACCACTCCAGCAGCTGATCCTATAATTAACATACTTCCTCCTGTTCCAGCTGCATAAGCAATTAAATGCCATTCTGGAGCATCCATTCCCATATCTGGGAACATTCCCATACTTGCCGCTACTAGAGGCACGTTATCTACTATAGCAGAAGCTCCTCCTAGGATTAATATAAATGTGTTAGTTCCAATTCCTTCAACTACATTATTTCCGAAATCCAAAATCATTCCAAGAGATTCAAGTGCAGCCACTGTCATTAATATCCCTAAGAAAAACAATAAACTAGGCATTTCAATTCGCCCAAGTGCTTTGTGAACAGGACTGTGGTGCGATTCATTATCAGCATGGCTAAATGCTCTGTTACTAAAGTATTCAGCAAAAATTGTAAATATCCCTAATGAAAGCATCATTCCTAAGTATGGAGGAAGATGAGTTAATGTTTTGAATACGGGAACAGCAACAATTAATAGCAATCCAATGTAAAGCATTCTTGCTCCATATTTATTTGCTTCTCCCTCAGTAGCTGGTGCTTCAAATTCTCCTTTAAATGCTGGTAAATAACTTGCAATTAAAGTTGGAACTGCCATACAGGCTAAAGAAGGTAATATCAAGTATTCAATCAAATATAGTGTAGATACCTTTTCTTCCATCCAAAGCATAGTAGTTGTAACATCTCCAATTGGAGACCAAGCACCACCTGCATTAGCCGTGATTATAATCATACCTGTAAACCATAATCTGTCCTCTTTATTAGTTACTAATTTTCTTAAAATAGTAATCAATACAATTGTTGCAGTAAGATTATCAATAATAGCAGAAAGAATAAAGGCTAGAATGGCAACAATCCAAAGTAGAGTTCTTTTTTTGTTAGTTTTGATAAACTTTTTAATTGTTGAAAATCCATCAAAATAATCGATAATCTCTACAATTGTCATTGCTCCAATAAGGAAAATCAATATTTCACAAGTTTTTCCGAAGTGATGAAGAAGTACTTCATCCAAATGAGAAGCTTCTTTTCCATTCTCGGTAATTTCAAAAACATCTAAGTGTCCTACTGCAACAACAGCCCAGGCTGCTCCCATCATTAATAGGGCAGGGACTAATTTATCAATTTTTAAATTGTGTTCTAGAGTTATTGCTAAATAACCAAGAATAAATATAATTACTACTGCTAATTCCATTTTTTATTTTTTTAGATAAGTTGTTTTAATGCTATTTCAAAAGCTGTTTTTGCAATGTTTGTTTTTGAATCAGATACCTTATGAGTATTTTCCATTGCTTTTTTAATGATGTCAGATGTGTCTTCAAATATAGAAGCATCACTCATAACTGGTGGTAAGTCGTTACTCATTAAATAAGCAAATACTCTTGCCATTCCACAGTTTGCAATAAAATCAGGAATAATACTAATCTTGCTATCAGCATATTCAGCAATAGGTCCAAAGAAAATTTCTTGATCTGCAAAAGGAACATTTGCTCCACATGCAATTACCTCAATTCCTGAGTTAATCATACTGTCAACTTGGTCTTTCTGAATCAATCTTGATGCTGCACAAGGAATAAACACTTCTGCTTCTAAATCCCAAATTTTTGAGTTTACTTCATCAAAAGAAAGCATGTTTGGAGATGCCAATGCATTTCCATTTTTAGTTACAAATAGTTCTCTTATTTCTTCTAGTGAAAAACCATCTTGGTTTATTAAACCTCCAACTCTATCAATAATTCCAACAATCTTAGCTCCGCTTTGGGCTAAATAATAAGCTCCAGCAGAACCTACATTTCCCCATCCCTGAACTACAACTCTTTTTCCAGCTAAATCACCTCCATATATATCATAATAGTGTTTTACCGACTCGGCAACTCCCCAACCAGTAATCATATCAGCAACAACATATTTGTTTTCTGCTTTTGGAGTGTAGCTATTATCTTCTATTACTTGAAGAACTCCTCTTCTTAATTGCCCAATTCTATGAATTTTTTGAGGTTCAGTGGGCTGAAAGTGTCCATTAAAAACACCTTCTTGCGGATGCCATACACCACAATCCTCTGTCATTGGTATTACTTCGTGAATTTCATCAACATTTAAATCTCCACCTGTTCCGTAGTAGTTTTTTAGTAATGGTGCCACTGCATGGTACCATCTTTTTAGTACTCCTTCTTTTCTTGGATCGCTTGGGTCAAAGTTTATTCCTGACTTCGCTCCACCAATTGCTGGACCAGAAACAGAAAATTTAACTTCCATTGTTTTAGCTAAAGAAGTTACTTCGTGTTTATCAAGGCCAACTCTCATTCTCGTTCCACCTCCGGCAGCCCCACCTCTTAGTGAATTTATTACTACCCATCCTTCTGCTTCTGTTTCCGAATCTTTCCATTCAAAAACAATCTCAGGTTGTTTGTTTTCAAATTTGTCTAATAAATCTTTCATAAAGTGTTTTACAAATTGTTGATTTTGGTAAAGAGTTTCTTTCCAAGAAAATAATTACCGAAAGTAGTAAAAGAACCACTTTGAACCAAAGATTATATAAAACTTTACCAACAAAAAAAAGCCATTGAAATTGAATTCAATGGCTTAGTAATACTATTTGTTTAGTGTTACATAGAATATCCCGATTTCACATCAATAGGATTTACACACAACACGGGGATTTGCTCTTCATTAGTAATAATTTGCTCTTCTCTTCTTGAAGCAAATAAACTTCCAAAAATATTCCAGTTAAGTGAGTTAATGATAGCTATTAAATCAGCATCATTTTCTTTAGAATACTTAATTATTTCTTTTTCAAAATCAGTTTTTGGTTCGGTAATAGTAATTGCCATTTCAATATTTTTTTCATTAAAATATTTTTTAGCAAAAATGACATTGTTTTTTAGTTTCAAGTAAAGTCCCTTGTCGTTCTCATGTTTGGCAATGATATGTACTTTTGAATTAAAATACTTTGCTATATCGGCTACTTCATCTAGCTTTTGTTTAGAGTCTTCTGTCATATCTAACGGTACAACTATATTGTCATAACCAGTAGCTTTTATTCCTTTTTCTTGAACTACTATAAAAGGTTTTTCTGAGTGTGAAACTACTTTCATAGCATCACCTCCAGTTAAGGTTTGTATTAATCCTTTTGGTCCGTGAGTACCCATAATAATTAATTGTGCTCCTTCTTCTTCAGCAGCTTTACCAATTTCAGAAATGAAATTTCCAATCTTAACTATTACATGAGTCGTAATATTACCTGGGTTTCTTTTTTCAATTTGTTGTCCCAATTTCAGTTTTGCTGTGTTCACTTCGGCTAGTTCTCTTGCTACGTGTAACACATAAACTTCTGCATTAGTAGCGGAAGCCAATTTAAGTGCATGGTCAATTGCATTGTCAGAAACTGAGGTGAAATCAGAGGCCACCATTATTTTGGTAATATTCATGAGCTTGTTTTTTATTTTTTACTCTATAAATTTAAAAGAATTTTCTTTAATACAAAAATACTAAATTTGATAGTATTTCTTTCTCTTTTAAAGATTATTCTTATTTTCGATTCATACTAATTTAACTATTTGGAACTTAAAGAAAACATAGCCAACATCCTCAAGATTTTACCAGATTCTCCTGGTGTATACCGTTATTATGATAATAAAGGAGTGATAATTTATGTGGGAAAAGCCAAGAACTTGAAAAATAGAGTTCGTTCATATTTCAACACAAAAAAACATCAATACGCTAAAACCAAAGTTCTTGTAAGTAAAATTGTAGATATTAAATACATTGTTACTCCAACGGAATATGATGCACTTTTATTGGAAAACACACTAATAAAAAAACATCAGCCTAGGTATAATATTCTACTAAAGGATGATAAAACCTATCCTTATATCTGTGTAAAAAACGAAAGATTCCCTAGAGTTTTCTCTACCAGAAATGTATATAAAGACAAATCTGAATATTTTGGCCCATTTACAAATGTGAAGCTAGTTCGTATAATTCTTAATTTAATTAAAGAAATTTATCCAATAAGGAATTGTAAGTTCAATTTGTCTAAAGAGAACGTAGGAGGAGGTAAGTTTAAAGTTTGTTTGGAGTATCATTTGAAAAATTGCTTAGGCCCTTGTGAAAACCTTCATTCTGAAGAAAGTTATAACGACAATATTAAGCAGATTAAAAAAATCCTTAAAGGAGAAACTAAAGATGTTATTGAGTATTTGAAAACTCAAATGATTGAGTTTTCTGAAGATTTAGAATTCGAAAAAGCCCAAGAGACAAAGGTTAAAATGGAGCTATTGAAAGATTACCAATCTAAATCTACGGTAGTGAATCCTAGTATTAATGATGTGGATGTATTTACTATTGATTCGGATATTAATGCTGGGTATGTAAACTTTATTAAAGTAATTAATGGAACTGTAGTTCAGTCTAGTACTATTGAAATTAAAAAGAAACTGGAGGAATCTGATGAAGAAATGCTCCAATTAGCTGTATTAGAATTAAGGACAAAGTTCAATAGTAAATCCAAAACTATTTTTACCAATATCCCTGTGGAATATGAATTGGATGAATCGGTAAAAATGATTATTCCGCAAATTGGAGATAAGAAAAAACTGATAGATTTTTCTATGAATAATGTGCGTCAGTATAAGTTTGATAAGTTAAAAACATTAAAAATTGTAGATCCAGAAAAGCATTCGAAACGTATTGTGGATCAGATTCAAAAGGATTTGCGATTGAAAGAAAAGCCAGTTCATATTGAGTGTTTTGATAACTCCAACTTTCAAGGAACAAATGCTGTGGCGGCTTGTGTGGTGTTTAAAAATGCCAAACCAAGTAAAAAAGATTACCGCCATTTTAATATCAAAACAGTAGTTGGTCCAGATGATTTTGCATCAATGGAAGAAGTAGTTTACAGAAGGTACAAACGACTGCTAGATGAAAACCAACCCTTGCCTCAACTGATAATTGTAGATGGAGGAAAAGGACAACTTAGTTCGGGAGTTAAAGCTCTTAAAGATTTAGGATTATTTGGTAAAATTGCCATTGTAGGAATTGCCAAAAGATTGGAGGAAATTTTTTTTCCTGGTGACTCTATTCCGTTATATATTGATAAAAAGTCGGAATCACTTAAAACAATTCAGCAGTTAAGAAATGAAGCTCACAGATTTGGAATTACTCACCACAGAAACAAGCGAAGTAAAAATGCGCTAGGAACTGAACTTACCGAAATTGAAGGAATTGGAGAGAAGTCGGCAGATGCTCTTCTGAAACAGTTTAATTCTTTATTAAAAGTAAAGAATGCAAGTGATGAGCAATTGCTAGAAGTAATTAATCAGAAACAAGTAAGGGCATTGAGGGAATTTTATAAATAAATCCAACCACTTCCAGCTACTATTTTTTTATATTTGACTAAGCAATAAACCCCATGGAAGAAGAATCGTTTGATTTTAGAGAAGAAGCCGAGTTTTTACCCACAGAAACTGAGTTTGAGAAAGTGTTGCGTCCAAAATCGTTTGATGATTTTACGGGACAGAAAAAAGTAACCGACAACCTCCAGATATTTGTGCAGGCTGCCAAACAAAGAAATGAAGCTTTGGATCACGTATTGCTTCATGGCCCCCCGGGATTAGGAAAAACTACGCTATCCAATATTATTGCTAACGAACTGGGAGTTGGTTTTAAAATCACCTCAGGACCTGTTTTAGATAAACCGGGAGACCTTGCAGGATTGCTTACCAACCTTGAAGAAGGTGATGTATTGTTTATTGATGAAATCCACAGATTGAGCCCAATTATTGAAGAATACTTGTACTCGGCAATGGAAGATTACCGAATTGATATCATGATAGATACGGGACCAAATGCCCGTTCGGTACAAATAGAATTAAGCAATTTTACGCTTATTGGTGCAACCACTCGTTCGGGATTATTAACTGCTCCACTAAGAGCAAGATTTGGAATAAACTCCCGATTGGAGTATTACGATTCTAAAATATTAACAGACATTGTAGAGCGATCGGCAGGAATATTAAATGTGCCTATTGAATATGATGCAGCATACGAGATTGCAAGTAGGAGTAGAGGTACACCCAGAATAGCCAATGCATTATTACGAAGAGTAAGAGATTTTGCTCAGGTAAAAGGAGATGGAAACATTGATAAAGCCATTACCAAAATAGGACTAGAAGCATTGAATGTAGATGCCAATGGTTTGGATGAAATGGACAACAAAATCCTATCTGCCATTATCGAAAAATTTAAAGGTGGCCCAGTTGGACTAAAAACCATTGCAACAGCAGTAAGCGAACAAGATGGAACGATTGAAGAAGTATACGAACCTTTTTTGATAAAGGAAGGATATTTAATGCGTACTTCACGAGGAAGACAAGCTACCGAAAAAGCCTACAAACACCTTGGATTGAACAAAGGGTTTGAGCAAGGGGGGCTATTTTAGTAATTTTTCAGAGGATTGTAATCCATACTGATTAAAACTCTCTCTTTATGATAACAAAGAAATTTTCATTGATTTGAACGGTTAGTATATGAAAAGTATGTGATTTTGGTATTCTGAAATTTTGAAAAAAAACCAAGTTTTATATGAGTCAAGAGCTTTGTTTTAATTTCTGTTCCGCCTATTTTTTTATATATAATGTTAATTGCTAGTTTTAATTTATTTACCAAAAACTGTTTGGGTTGTTAGTTATATATGTCTTGTAAGCTATATTTGATTTTTTGTTTTCAATTACTTTAATTTCGGGCTCTTTATTAATTCCTTCAAGCGGCAACAGTTGAATACGTTCTGCTGTTTTTCATCTTCTTCTGTTTAGTAATTGTAATTATAATGTAAGGGAACTTCTAACCAATTTAAATTTTTGTCCATATAATTATATAAATAATTTTCCATTGTTTGACTCATTTCTTTATTCCAATTAAGTTATATACTTTTCAAAGAATAGGCGAAATTAATTGTCCTTCAATATATCACGTATGATTTTAAGATGATGCTCAGTATGAATAGTAAGAAACTTAATTGTCTTGTCTCTATTCATAGTCCCGAAAACAGGATGATTGAGGTGTTTATTTTCTGAAAGATTAGAAAACTTATCAATTGTAGAAAGGGCTTGACGGTAATGAATTTGTATGGTGCTAATATCTACATTTTCCATAGGCCTTACTGATTCTGGTGCAGTTGCCTTTCCTCTAGGAATTGTTTTAAAAGTAAATACGTAGGCACGTATCATATTGAATTCATTCTCATAATCACTTTCTTTAGATTGCTCTAAAGATTGGTATATCTGATTAATAACTAAGAAAATATGATCCATATGCCACGCAACAGCAGCTTTTGACACTTCTAGGTTCATGGAGTCTCTTACCGACATATAAGATGTTACTTCATCTAGTTTTACTTTAAGTCGAGATTTTCTTTTGTCTAAACTGGTATATGCTACATTGCTTAAAAGTAAAATACCTCCCGCAATGATTATTAGTAAATAGATTCGGTTCTTCATAAGAATTTAGTTTAAATGTTATTGTAGTTTTTTAAAAAGACAGTTTAAATTATATTTTGTCAGATATTTGGTTTCTAATTTGTTAGTCCTTCTTGCAGTTAACTAGTTTAAATGTGTAAATTACAAAAACACTTTGTAATTAGTTAGTATACATGGTCTAAAATAGGTTAGTGTTTATTTCTTAGTACAACCAATTAGGTGCTGATTAGCGCACCTAATTAATTGTAAACGTGATATTTATTTAAAAAGATTATTTAGTAATATAAACAAAAAAAGCCAGTGAATAAATCCACTGGCTTTTATAAAAATCTATTTTAATTAGAATACTAAAGTTTCACAACTCTCACAGCATTCATTCCTTTCATTCCCATTTCTAGTTCAAACTGTACTTTGTCATTTTCTACAATTTCTTCAGTTAAACTACTTACGTGTACAAAGTATTTTTCGTCTGTTTCGTCTTCTTTTATAAAACCAAAACCTTTTTCACTATTGAAAAACTCTACCGCCCCTTTTCTAATTGGGTCCATTTCTGGTTCAGCCTCACGAGTTGGTACACCAATTACAATATTTTCTGCTTTAATTTCTTTTTTCTTTTTAGTAGGGTCTGGTGGGGTATCAGTTATGTTACCAAATTCGTCTACATACGCCATCATATCGTCCAATCCAGAACTTCCTCCTTCTTCTTTTCTGGCTAATTTTTTAGCTTCTTTTTCCTGACGTTTTTTCAAACGTTTCTTTTCTTTCTCTTTCTTGTTGTAAGTTTCTTGCGACTTCCCCATTAATTATTTTGTGTTTTGTTTAGCTAAACTTTCTACTTGGTAAATCGTTTTACCTTTTGAGTTCTAACCGTAATTCTATAAAGATAATATAATTAATTTTCTTTAGATTTCAAAATGAATAGTAATTTAATTTTGAGTGTTTGCTATAGTTCTTCTTCTAATTAGAACAATTAGTTAACTTTACCTCATCACACCCAAACAAAAACATACCGCCCTTATTAAACAAAAAGCCCACGAGTTGGGTTTTATGTTTTGTGGCGTGTCCAAAGCTGAGTTCTTGGAGGAGGAAGCTCCAAGGCTAGAAAAATGGTTAGAAGCCAACATGCATGGATACATGAATTACATGGAAAATCATTTTGATAAAAGACTTGACCCAACTTTATTGGTTGATGGTGCAAAGTCGGTAGTTTCTTTAGCGCTTAATTATTTTCCTGAAAAAACTCAAATAGACGATACCTACAAGATTTCTAAATATGCTTACGGAGAAGATTATCATTTCATAATAAAATGGAAGCTTAAGGAATTGATGAAATTCATACAAGCGGAAATAGGTGAAGTAGGAGGGAGAGTGTTTGTAGATTCTGCTCCAGTGCTCGACAGAGCTTGGGCAAAAAAAAGTGGATTGGGTTGGATTGGTAAAAATGGAAATTTGATAAACAAAGAAGCGGGTTCGTTTTTCTTTTTAGCTGAGTTAATTATTGATTTAGAATTGGAAGCTGACGGTCCAGTAAAAGATTATTGTGGTTCATGTACTGCTTGTATAGACGAATGTCCTACAGATGCAATTCCTGAGCCTTATGTGGTAGATGGTTCCAAATGTATTTCGTACTTAACCATTGAGCTTAAAGACGAGATAATACCCAAAGAGTTTCAAGGTAAAATGGAAAGCTGGATGTTTGGTTGCGACATTTGCCAAGACGTTTGTCCTTGGAATAGATTCTCAAAACCGCACAATGAACCGTTATTGAATCCAAAACCTAATTTACTGGGATTGAATAAAAAGGATTGGGAGGATTTAACGGAAGAAGTGTTCCGGGATTTATTCAAAAAATCGGCCGTAAAGCGAACTAAGTTTGATGGGTTGAAGAGGAATATAGATTTTTTGAAGTAGAAGTGTAACCATTATATGGTTTCGAGTTGTATGATATATGATTAATATAAAGTTTGTCTTCCTTTTATGTCTATTTGTTTCCTCTAATTTTATGTTTTCTCAAAACATTTTCATGTGTTACGAACCAATAAGGTGTGACATGGAAAGCAATAATTGGAATGATATAGATAGTGATCTTGATTCCTTGTATTTAAAACATTCAGATTCTATACTTGTGCCATTTACTTTATATCGAATAGGAGATGAAGCATATAAGATTCTAGATTTTGAAAAGCTTTATAAGTATTCAAAATTAATGTTAGCATATGATCATAAAAAGCTAAAAACTAACTTTCCTAAATCTCAAATGACAAAATGGGATTGGTATTGCAAGTATCTTCCAACAAGTAAAATATACAATTGGGGTAATTTTTATTTAGCATCAGCATATTTAGAAAGAAAGCAATATGATTCATGTTTATTTCACTTAGACTCTTCCGATATTGGTGTATATGTTTCTTTACCAAGTGAGTTTACCTATAATATATCAGCAGGACTTCAGAAGGCAGTGATGAGATCGAAATGTTTACAAGGTCTAGGGAATATTGATAGCGCTCGAAAAGTATTAATTCCTTATTTGTTTTTAGATAAATTAAAAATAGGTGAAAATTTTTATAGCCATAAAGAATTATTGAAGCAATATTTTGATTTACTTGAACTCTCTAGCGTAAGAGATTCATTTGATTTTAGTTTAGATAAAATATTTGAAATAAAAGAGATAACCGACTATAGTAAAAATAGATTTTCTTCCCGAGAGTTCTCTGAGTCAAATGATTCAATAGTTTATCCAAATGGGTGGAGAACTTATAAGTGGAGTGATATGTCTGGAAATTATATCAAAGTTGAAGATATTTATGTACCAATCTATTTCAATTATTTTGAATGGTGTAGAATAATTGATTGTAAAACTAAAGTTGAGAACTATCTTTTGTTAACTGAGTTTTATACTAGATATAAAAAGTTTGAGGAACAAAAAAAATCCATCTCGAAATAAGTTCAAGATGGATTCAATAAATTAATTAGAGTAAGTTTTAGATACTCTCCAAAATCCCATTCAAAGTAGCACTTGGTCTCATTACATTAGATAC
>CALLII010000006.1 GCA_938009745.1 uncultured Flavobacteriales bacterium | reverse complement strand
TAAAGTAGATTTTAGTACTTATACAGGAACAGATACTTACGTAGCATTCTTATATACACCTTTAAAAACATTTGATTATGTTTATTTAGATGATTACTGTTGGGAAGCGATTCCTTCTTGTGAAAAAGCACCAGCTGTAACTGTATTGAATGCAGGAGTAGATCCAACTTCAATTAACTTAGGATGGAACTTTGATACAACTCATGTAAGTTATATCATCAACTACGGACCTGCAGGATACGATCCGGTAACGAACCCAGCAGGAGGACAAACGACTACATCAACAACAAACTTTGTAAATGTAACAGGGCTTAATTCATTGACAGAATATTGTTTCTGGGTGAAAGCTGTTTGTACAAATGGAGATACAAGTTTCTGGGATGGACCACATTGTGGTAAAACAGGATGTCCAGCTGCAGTAAGCTTACCTTACTTTGATGACTTTACTGACTATCAGTTTGTAACAGGAGTAGGAGAACAGTTGCCATTGTGTTGGACAGAAGGTACAGGGTTATTAGGTAATTCAGCAACAGCAGTAGCAATGGGTACATCATTATGGACTTATGATGGATTTGCTAATGTAGGTGCAAATGGATCGGCAAAGATGAATGTAAACTATACAAGAAACGCATGGTTTGTATCACCAAACTTTGATTTAGGAACAGATCCAAACACGCATAGGTATATTGAATTTGATATTGCAATGACTCAAGCATTTAATACAACTGCTGGTATAATTGCAAATGATGATACACTAGCATTCTTAGTGTCTTATAACGGAGGAGTATCATGGAACAAATCTGATATTCTTGAATTATGGGATACAGGAAGAACACCATCTGCTGCTGGAGATCACATTATCCACTTATTGAAAGGAAAAACTGGAACTGCACAATTTGCATTCTATGGTAAATCATCAATCAGTAATAATAACAATGAGTTTTTCATTGATAATTTTAGTATAAAGGATACAGTATTTGCAGGAATAGAAGAAGTAAACTTTAACGAGAACTTCAAAGTATTCCCAAATCCAAACAATGGAGTGTTTACAATAATGAATGAAGGAGCTGCGCACAGAACAAGTGTTAAGTTGATGGATATTCAAGGAAGAGTTGTGTATGACAACCAGTTGTATTTCACTAAGAATGGAAGAAAGCAAATAGAAGTAAACACATTGACAAGTGGAGTTTATATCTTACTACTACAAAGTGAAGGAAAACTAGAACAACACAGAATAGTTGTTGAATAATCGTTAATTCTATAAATGGTATAAAAGCCTGTCCCTTATCGGACAGGCTTTTTTTTGTTTAATATTTTATGTTGTTTAAAAACTAACATAAAAATTAAGGGTTGTGAATTAAAATTAATTGTTGTAATTTAGGTGCCTTACTTAAATATATTAAACAAAATGAAGAAAAATTACTTTTTAATGTCATTGATACTAGTTTTGCTAGGATTTAATGCAAATTCGCAAATAACGGCTCCTTTTATTGAGTCTTTTAATGCAGGTTTTCCAGCAGCAACATGGAATCAAAGTGCTACAACAGGTGGTCCTTGGATTACTGGAGGTACAATGGGGTATAATGCAAGTTCTATTGCAGATCATACAGGTACAGCAGGTAGTACATTTACATGGCTTGATTATTCTGGTACAGATGCTGGTGTAATTATGATGTCAGATACGATTGATGTTTCTTTAGTGCCAAAACCTGAGCTATCGTTTTGGTTTAATAATAATTTAGGAACCAATCCTTGTGATCCATTTAATCCCTTATTTATAGAAGGTTATGATGGAACTAGTTGGGTAGTAATAGATTTATTACAACAAGATAATTTAGGAGTATGGTCAGAACATTATTACGATCTTTGTTCTTTTGTAATGCCAGGTAATAAAGTTTTAATTCGTTTTAGAGCAGAGCCAGGAGCAACTATTTCTGGTTCTAGATTTTTTCATGATTTAGCAATTGATGATATATCAGTTGATACATTAAGAGTAAACTGTTTCCAACCACAAGCACTAAGAGCGGAAAGCATCACCAATGTTTCTGCAACTTTGAAATGGGCAACAGGATGTTCTGATACTGCATGGAGTGTTAAATATGATTTAACAGGATTTGATCCTGCTACAGCAGGAACATATGTTCATGTTAATGTTGATTCTTTGGCAATTAGCTCATTAACTGATCTTACAGATTATGATTTTTATGTAAGATCCTATTGTAATCTAGGAGATACTTCGGTATGGTCAGGACCGTTTAATTTTCAAACTCTTCCTACATGTGTAGCTCCGATTAATCAATCTGTAACTGATATTACAGCTTTTACAGCTACGCTAAGGTGGGATGCTGGAGCAGGTCCAATTCCTGATACAGCCTGGAGTATAAAATATGATGTTGCTGGTTTTGTTCCAGCTACAGCAGGAACTTATGTTCATGTTAACGTAGATAGTTTAAATATAGCTTCATTATTAGCAGTAACTAACTATGAATTTTATGTAAGAGGATATTGTAATTCTGGTGATACTTCTGCATGGGTTGGCCCTTTTGCATTTACTACTACTTGTAGTTTCTTTACTCCTCCATACTTGGAAGACTTTGCTACATATACGTTTGCAGTAACTCCTTCTTGTTGGACGGAAGCGGATGGTTTGTTAAGTGTAGCTTCTTCGCTTGTATTTGGATCTTCAGATTGGACAGGAGATGCTTTTGCAGGTGCAGGATCTAATTCTGCTAGAATGAATATTTGGAGCACAGGAAGAAATGATTGGTTAATTTCTCCTACTATTGACTTGGGAACAGGTACAATTCCTTACCAAGTAGAATTTGATGTGTCACTT
Source organism: uncultured Flavobacteriales bacterium (assembly GCA_938009745.1). Lineage (GTDB taxonomy): Bacteria > Bacteroidota > Bacteroidia > Flavobacteriales_D > CAJJDF01 > CAJJDF01. The sequence continues at coordinate 3,996 of CALLII010000006.1, read as the reverse complement.
AATCCTTGGGCTTCAACTTCATCAAGTACGTTTGATCCTGATGATAAATTTTATTTGATAATTTCTCCTGATAATGGAGTAACTTGGTCAGATACTAATATTTTAGAAAAATGGGATACAGGAAATACACCTCCTGCAGCAGGAACTTATTTTAGTTTTGATTTAACTGCAGCTGGTTATACTGGTCAAGTTAAGTTCGGTCTTTATGGAGAGTCTTCAGTTTCAGGTGTTGATAACGAAGTATACGTAGATAATTTTGCAGTAATCGAAATCCCTACGTGTCCTAAGCCCCAAAATTTAAGAGATATTGCTTTATTTTCTGATTCAGTTAATTTAACATGGATTCAAGGAGCTAATGATAGTATATGGGAAATACAATACGGAACTACCGGATTTACAATAGGTTCTGGTATAGGTGTCGCTAGTGGTAATGATAGTGTAGGTATTAATTCTTTAACTCCAAGTACGACTTATGATGTTTATCTAAGAAGTATTTGTCATGTAGGAGATACCTCACAATGGGTAGGACCTCTTACATTCACGACCCCTTGTAGTTTTTTCACACCACCTTATTCTGAAGATTTCACTACAATGACTTTTGCAACTGTACCTGGTTGTTGGGAAGAGGGAACAGGAATTTTAACTGTTAATTCTACAATTTCTACAGGATCTTCAAACTGGGGTTCTGATGGTTTTGCACAAGTAGGGTTTAATGGTGCAGCCAAATTAAATATTTGGACTACAAATAGAATAGATTGGTTAATTTCACCAAGTATTGATTTAGGGACTGGAGCAATTCCATACCAAGTTGAGTTTGATATAGCCTTAAATGCCTTTGCAAATACTGGTCCACCATCAACAGGAGCTTTAGGACCTGATGATAAAATTGTATTACTAATTTCTCCAGATAATGGGGTTACATGGTCAGATACTAATATTCTTAGACAATGGGATAGTACAGATATACCATCAAATTTAGGAGAATATTTCTATTTTGATTTAACTGCTGCTGGATATACAGGGCAAGTAAGATTGGCTATTTACGGAGAAAGTACTATTTCTAATGAGGATACAGATTTAACAATCGATAACTTTGCAGTAGTTCAAGTTCCAACATGTCCTAGACCTTTAAGTCTAGTGTTTGATAGTGCAACACAAACAACTGCTAATATAAGTTGGACAAATGGATCAGCAGATAGTTCATGGATTCTTGAATATGGAACTCCTGGATTTACACCAGGATCTGGTACAACAGTAAATTCGGCTACTAATCCAGCTGTGATTGTAGGATTAATGCCTAGTACTTGTTATGATGTATATTTAAGAAGTATTTGTACAGTTGGTGATACAAGTATCCAAATTGGTCCAATGAGATTTTGTACAGATTGTGCACCTGTGGTTGATCTATGTGAAGATTTTGAAGGATATTCAGCTGGAGAATTACCAATCTGTTGGGAGAAATTCATTATTTCTACAGGGTCATCTACAGTTCAAATAAATACATTTGGAGGAAGTGCTGCACCAAATGCAGTACAAATGAATGCAGGTAATGATGGAGGAGCAACAATGTTCTTAATCTCACCAGAAATGACAGCACTTAGTGCTGGAACTCATAGAATTTCTTTTTGGGTTGATGGTTCATTCACAACAGATACAGTTCTTATAGTTGGGACAATGAGTGATCCTGCAAATCCAGGAACATTCGTTCCTGTTGATACAATAAAAACTATCACAAGTTCGTACCAAAGGTTTAGAATTCCTATTCCTGCAACTACCGATACAAGAGTTGCATTTCAATATGTTGCAACTGCAACATTTAGAAGTTTAACGATTGATGATTTCTGTTTTGAAGTAACACCTTCATGTGAGAAAGCACCATTCCCTACTATATTAAATGATGGTGTAGATTCAACTAACTTAAATTTAGGATGGAATCTTGATACAACACAAGTTAGTTTTATTATTAATCATGGACCCACAGGTTATGATCCTGTTACAAACCCTGCTGGAGGAGTATCTAATACTTCTACTTTTAACTTCTTTTCAGCAACTGGATTAAATCCACTTACTGAATATTGTTTCTGGATTAAAGCTATTTGCTCTAATGGAGATACGAGTGCATGGGCTGGACCTTTCTGTGGAAGGACAGGATGTCCTTCAGGAGTTTCACTTCCTTATTTTGAAGATTTCACTAACTATACTTCTGCATTCCCACTTGATAATGTACCACAATGTTGGGAAGAAGCAATAGGAACTTTATCAGCCTCTGGAGGTGTTGCACCAGGAGAATCACAATGGGAGCCAGATGGATTTGCTAATGTTGGATTTACTGGAGCTGCAAGAATAAACTTTAGTGCATTTACAGCAAGAGAAGGGTGGTTATTAACTCCTAGATTTAATTTAGGAACAGACCCTAATACAAAAAGATACATTGAGTTTGACATTGCTTTAACAGAAGACTTTAGTCCAAATGCAGCACCAAATGGATTTGGATCAGATGATACTGTTGCTTTCGTAATGTCTACTAATGGAGGTGTTACTTGGAGTAATGCTAATATTTTAATGCAATGGGATTCAAGTAATTCTCCTGCTGTTACTTCTACTCATATTGAGTATTCTTTAGACAATGCTATAGGAAATGTACAATTCGGATTCTACGGAGTATCTAACGTTAATAACGAAGGAGTAGATTTCTTTGTAGATAACTTTAGTATTAAAGATACAGTATATGCTGGAGTAGGAGAGATTGACGGAGTTACTAGCTTTAAAGTTTATCCAAATCCAAATGATGGACGTTTCACAATTCTTAACGAAGGAAATGCGAGTAAATCAAATGTGAAAGTATTGGATATACAAGGAAGAGTGGTATTCGAAGATGCTCACTATTTCAACCAAAACGCAAGAAAACAAGTTGACTTAACTAAACTTAATTCTGGAGTTTATATTCTTATCCTACAAGGAGAAGGAAGACAAGAACAACATAGAATTATTATTGAGTAATTCTTAAAACAACACAATAGTTTGTAAAAGCCTTTCTAGAAATAGAAAGGCTTTTTTTTGTTAGGGGTTATTTTTTTGTTAAATACTCAACAAAAAAATATTATATTGTTAATCTAAAATTTATGTTCTATCTTTAGTAGATATAATAAATCCAAAATAAATGAAAAAAATTTTACTCTTAGGTTCAATGTTATTTGCAATAACAACCTTACTTAAAGCTCAGTTAGTAACTGAAGGTTTTGAAACAGGATTTTCAAATTTCCAAAATGCAACAGGAAGCTCGAATAACTTTACCATTGATTCTACCATATTTAAAAGTGGAACAAAAAGTGCACGCGATATTTATACCGCCTCTTCTTCCGATACTTTATTTCAAACAGGAGTAGTTGATTTAACAACAACTTTAACACCTCAATTAATCTTTTGGCAAATTTGCAAACTAGAAGGAGGTTATGATGATGCAATCATTTATATATCTACAGACAGTGGATTAACTTATACAGCTATCCCTCCTGCAGCTTATTTAGGTGCTTCAACAGGTACAGATGGTTATGCAACTGCAGGTCATTTTGATGAAGATTCTTATACATTGTGGGGTACAACAACTGCACCTGTTCTTAATACTTGGTGGAAAAAAGAAGCTTTTGATTTATCTGCTTATACAGCTTTTACTAAAGTGAAAGTGATGTTCGTTTTAGAATCTGATGGAAGTATACAAAGAGACGGTTGGTATATTGATGATATTTCAATAGAAAACGTTTCTTGTCCAAACGTCTCTGGAATTACAGATTTTGGAACTGGTTCAGACACCTCAAACATAACTTGGTCGCCAAGTGTATCAGATACATTGTGGGATGTACAATATGGATTAGCTGGATTTCCTATTGGATCTGGAACTTCAACAGGGTTTAGTATTAATGATACGATTAATATTGGTTCTTTAACTGCAGTAACTACTTATGATGTTTATGTAAGAAGTATCTGTAAAGCAGGGGA
>CALLII010000005.1 GCA_938009745.1 uncultured Flavobacteriales bacterium | reverse complement strand
TCCAGGCATAATTTCTGCCATTGCAGAATGAGCTCTGTCATAGACTACTTTACTCCCTCTGGATACTGCTCCAGTTTCAAGAAAATAGATTCCTAAACGATCTCCACCCCATACTACGTGAGAAGTTCCTACTCCTCTTTTACGCATTTCCATATGGGCGCATTTACCAATATCTCCCTCTGGAAGACGAGTAACAAACTCAACTGGAACACCATAATTAGCTAATGAAACGGCTACGTTAGATTCTCCTCCGCCATACACAACATCAAACGAGTTTGTTTGCGAAAATCTTAAAAATCCTGGAGGTGCAAGACGTAACATGATCTCTCCAAAAGTGACTACTTTTTTGTCCATTTTAATTCTTTTTAATAGTTTTTTATATTCCTAATGCTTGTCCACCTCCAACTTGAATTGTTTCAGCTGTAATGAAAGAAGCATCTTTACCTGCTAAGAAAGAAACAACTCCTGCAACATCTTCAGGTGTTCCTAACCTTCCTAACATAATATTGTTTTTCCATGAAGCAAATACTTCTGGTTTAGTTGATTTAATTTGAGCGTGAAAAGGAGTGTCAATTGTCCCCGGAGAAACAGCATTTACTCTAATTCCGTCTACTGCTAAATCTTTTGCTAATGCTCTGGTAATTGCATGAACTCCAGCTTTAGATGTTCCGTAGATACCTGCTCCAGGTCCTCCTGCATTCCATGCTGCATTAGAGGTATAGTTAATGATATTTGCATTGTCACCTTTTTTAAGGTAAGGAATAGCAGCTCTAGAAACAAAGAAAACAGAATCAAGGTTCAATGCCATCACTTTTCTGTAAAAATCAGTTGTCATTTCCTCAAATCTAGATCTTCCACCAAGTCCACCTGCATTATTTACAATAACATCAATTTTTCCATGTTTATCACCAATTGCTTTTACAGCAGTATTTACTGCATCTTCATTGGTTACATCAAATCCTGAATATTCAGCAGTAACTCCTTCAGCTTCTAATGCTTTTACACTTTCTGCTCCTACAGCATCTTCAATTCCATTTAATATTACGGTATATCCGTCTTTTCCTAATCTTTTTGCTACTTCGAATCCTATTCCACTTGTAGCTCCTGTTACTATTGCAACTCTTCCTTTTGAACTCATATTTTTATTTTAATTTATAATTTTAATCTATTGATTTTCTAACTGGCTCTATTTTTCTAATAAAGAAAAAGATTGTAAGTACTCCTAGAGCAACTGACACACAAATTGCAACAAATGCTGGAACATAAGAAGTTCCTGTAATTTGACCTACAAACCAATTCATAATCATAGGAGATACAGCAGCAATCATTCCTGCTAAACCTGCCATAGTTCCCACTGATGGACCTCTAAACAAATCACTAGAAAGTGTTTGAATATTTCCTATTGCAAACTGGAAACCAAATAAAGCTAATCCAGCTAAATAGATAAATGTCATGAAGTTATTTTCACCCACCATTGTTATTATACAAACAAATGCAATCAAGATTAAAACTCCTCCTAAAGTGATTGTTGCTTTTCTAGCAAAATCTACAGACTTGTTTTTCATAAGCGCTTTTGTAAACATTCCCCCTACAATACTTCCTGCAGCAGCCATTAAATAAGAAATCCACATAGTTGCAGCAATTTCTTCAATACTTAAACCAAATGAATCATTTAAATAAATAGGCATCCACCCCGCAAAGAACCACCAAATTGGTTCTATAAAAAATCGACAAAGTAAAATCCCCCAAGATTGCTTAAAACTAAGAATTGTTGGAATTGATAAACTTTTACCTCTTTTGGTTTCGTCTTTTTCAATTCTACCCGACATTATTAAATCTCTTTCTTTGTCTGTTACCCAAGGGTGCTTTTCTGGAGTTGATTTATTAAGGAATAACCAAGGAATTACCCATAATACTCCAACAGCACCTAAAATCACATAAGTTGTTTTCCACCCAAATTGAGTATAAAGAAAAACAATTACGAAAGGAGCAATTACATTCCCTATAGATGCACCTGCATTAAAAATTCCTTGAGCTAGTGCTCTTTCTTTTACTGGAAACCATTCTCCATTACTTTTTACGGCACCTGGCCAATTTCCAGCTTCTCCTAACCCAAGCATACCTCTTACAATAGAAAGAGAGACTATTCCACTTGCAACTGAATGAAGTGCAGAAGCTACTGACCAAATAATTATAGAAACTGTGAAACCCAATCGTGTTCCTATTGCATCATACAATTTTCCAGAAGCAAATTTTCCGACTGCATAAAACGCCATAAAAATGTTAAGCATCAATGCATAATCAGTTTTATCCATTCCTAAATCTTCTCCCATTTCTGGCCAAAGCAAAGCAAAAGCTGTCCTGTCAATATAATTGATAACTGTTGCAAGAAATATTAATCCAATTATCCACCACCTAATTCCTGAAATTTTCATAATAAATTATTTTTTATCTCCAAAATATGAAACACCCGATCCGTCAAGAAAATCTTCTCTTACTGGACTAAATACGTCAATTAATATCCCTTCTTCTAAACAGACTGCACTGTGTAATAAATTAGGTTCTATGTAGACACCATCTCCAGCTTCGACAATTTGTTTTTCGCCATCTACTTCAAATTCAAATTTACCTTTTACTACGTAAGTTGCTTGGGTATGAAAATGATGATGAGGAGAACCTAAAGCTCCTTTTTCGAACTTTACTTGTACCATCATGATTTGGTTATCAAATCCTAAAAATTTTCTTGAAACTCCTCCTCCAAGCTCTTCCCATTCCATGTTTTTTGCAATGCAATACTTTTCACTCGATCTTTCCATGTTTTGTTTTTTTTAGAAATAGTTTTTTGTTTTTGGATCTAAATTTTTACTGACTTGAAGGCTCTAAAACAATAACTCTTTAGTAATCTTCATTAAATAAAATTCAAACATCCTGAATAATTGGTGCACTAATATAGGGTTTAATTTATTAAAAATAAAAATATCTTAAAAAATTAGTGATTTGACAAGGACCTATTTCAAAAGAAATAATATAATTTCATTTTATAAACCCCTTATTTAAAATAGTATTATATCTTTTACATTAATAAAGTTTTAATTTTTTTCAAAATAATTTCAGAAGAA
>CALLII010000004.1 GCA_938009745.1 uncultured Flavobacteriales bacterium | reverse complement strand
GGGGTAAGTATGGTTGCAATTAGCTCACCTATAGATTCTTCGGCATTTATACCTGTAACTAATCTAAATGCTACTTGGATTTCTATCATTCCATTTGGATTCATTCCAAGTAACTCCTCCACAATTAAATACAACCAACCTAGGCAATGGTATGGAGAAAAACGCGAAGGATTAATAGAAACTATAATTCTAGCTAAAGAACAAGGACTAAAGGTTTTTCTAAAACCTCACTTATGGATTCATAACATTTGGGTGGGTGATTTAGAATTTACTAATGAAACAGATTGGCAAAATTTTGAAACATCTTATGCAACTTATATTTTAGATTACGCTCACATAGCCGACTCAATGGGAGTTGAAGCCTATTGTGTAGGAGTTGAGTTAAAGAAAACTGTTCACAGAACTGCCTTCTGGAATTCATTAATTGATTCAGTTAAAACATTTTACTCGGGTAAGTTAACTTATGCTGCCAATTGGGATAATTACGACAAAGTAACTTTTTGGAACAAGCTCGATTATATCGGAATAGATTCTTATTTCCCAGTGTCAGAGTCTAAAACTCCAACATTTGATGAGTGTTACTCAGGTTGGGAATCTGACTATAACAAGATTAAAGCTTTGAGCTTAACCGAAAACAAAAAGGTGATTTTTACTGAGTATGGATTCAGAAATGTGGATTACACAGTTAAAGAACCTTGGGATGATAATGGGAATTCAACATTCAACTCTCAAGGTCAAGTAAACGCTTACCAAGCTACTTTTTGTAGGTTTTGGGGTGAATCTTGGTTTGAAGGAGGATTTCTTTGGAAATGGTATCCCGATCACCCAAATGCTGGTGGTGAAACCAACAACCGATTTACTCCACAAAACAAACCAGTAGAATCAATAATTAAAGAAACTTTTGCTGCTACCAATGACTAAGTTTCTTCTCCCTTTTTTATTCCTAATTACCTGCTATTCTTTTGGTCAAAAAATGAATGGAATAAGTGTGAATGGAGAAAAATACACCCCGGATTTTAGTAACTTTTCTTACCTCAAAAAAACAAATGCTAATTGGGTTTCTGTTCAATCTTTTGGGTTTATAAAATCTACCACTTCTGGATTAGACTATAATAGAAAAGGATTTTGGTACTCGCAAACTATTGAAGGAGTAACTAGCTATATTAAAGCAGCTAAACAAAATAAATTTAAAGTGTTGCTTAAACCACATACTATTGTTGAATATCAAGGAAGTTGGAGTGGGAATTTTGATTATACCACAGAAAAAGATTGGAAAAAACTGGAAGAAACGTATACCGAATACCTCCTTACTTTTGCTAAAATTGCCGAAGAAAATAAAGTAGATGCACTTAGTATTGGAGTAGAAATTGGAAACTTCGCCAAGAAGAGGAAAACCTATTTCTTAAAACTTATAAAAAAAATAAGAAAAGTATATTCTGGCAAACTTACTTATTGTGCCAATTGGGATTATTACCAAGGCATACCCTTTTGGAAAGAGCTAGATTTTATTGGAATAGACTCTTACTTCTCCATATCTAATAAAGAAACTCCAAGTATAGAAGAATGTGTAAAAAATATTAAGCCAATAAAGTTGGCGCTAAAGAGAACTAGCCAATATTTTGGGAAGAAAATAGTATTTACCGAATTTGGTTTCCAAAGCCGAAACCAAGCTGGGTTTGAACCTTGGAATTGGAAAGGAAATAAAAAAGCTATTGTAAATACCGAATCTCAAGCTATTTGTTACCAAGCACTTTTCGATTCCTTTTGGAACGAAGATTGGTTTCTTGGTGGTTTTTCATGGAAATGGTATTTAGATTATTCTAAATCTGGTGGACTTTATGATAATTCCTATACCCCACAGAACAAGCCTGCTGAAAAGGTCATAAGCTCTTTTTACAATAAGAATAGCTAATTCAAATTAGTCTTTTGAAATTTTTGCCTTGTGATGAATTGGGAAATTACACGAATTAGCAATAAAGCACAATTCATTTGCCTTAGCGTGTAATTCTTTAGCTAAAGCTAAGTTTTGTTCGTTTTTAATAGTAACAATAGGATTCAATTCAACACTTGTAAAACCTCCTTTTCCGCTTCCTTCGACTTCCAAATATCCTACTGAATTATCCGAGTATGTAAGTACCTCAATATTATGTCGCCTACATACATACAAATAAGACATCATGTGGCATGAGGTTAATGCCGACAACAATAAATCTTCGGGATTGTGCAAACTTGCATCACCTTTAAAAGCTTTAGCAGCAGAGACTTCTAAGCTAGGTTTTCCTGAAATATTAACCTGATGATTCTTACTGATTCTACCAGAAGATTCAAGGTTTAATTTCCAATTTAGTTCCGCTTTAAAAGTATGATGAGAAGACATAATGTGTTTTTTATTGTACAATTTAAAGATACAAACAATGACTAAATCCCAACCAAAAGATTTCATAACTTTAAGGAAATTAACGGATCAACCAAAATGAACAAAACACTATTATATTTCTCTTTTCTCCTCGTATTTGTTTTGTCTACTATTAATATTGCTCGAGCTCAAGGACTAGAAAATGAAACTGTTTTTAAAGATTATGACAGAATACCAGGATACAAAAAACTGAAAAAAAATAATCCAGAAGTATTTCAAGGAAATAAGAAAAAGGAAAATTATTTTGAAGGGTGGTATTTCAAAATGGTTTCTCAAGATGGTAGTTCTATCATGAGTATTATCCCCGGAATTTCCCTATCAGAAAACGGAGAAGAGCAACATGCTTTTATTCAAATTATAGATGGTAAAACAGCCAAAACCTATTACTATACCTACCCTATTGAAGATTTTTCATTCTCCAAAGAGAAATTTGCCGTTCGTATCCAAAACAACTATTTCTCAGAAGACAGCATTTCAATTAATATCAAAAACGATACTGCTTCTATTACTGGAAAAGTAAAGATGACTAACCAAATAAAACTTACAAAAAATGGTGAGAAATTGAATATTATGGGTTGGTATAAATCTGCTCCGTTTATGCAATGTTACCATGGTGTGGTTAGTCTGAATCATGACTTAAGTGGTTCGTTACAAATGAATAACACTACTTATAATTTTGATAAAGGTTTAGGCTACATTGAGAAAGATTGGGGGAAATCTATGCCTTCGGCTTGGATCTGGATTCAATCCAATAGTTTTGATTCTCCAGAAACCTCATTTATGCTCTCTGTGGCAAATGTTCCTTGGATGGGAAGCTCTTTCCCTGGGTTTCTTGGTTTTTTCCTAAATGACAGTATCGTAACTCGTTTTGGGACTTATTCTGGCGCCAAATTACAGTTAGACACAAGCAGTTCCGACATCATCAAAATTACTATTACAGATAAGAATTATACTTATTATTTAGAAACCTCTCGCGACAAAGCAGGTATACTAAAAGCTCCAGTAAAAGGAGCAATGGACAGACGAATAGCAGAAAGTATTGATGCCCAACTAAAATTGACTGTAACGGATAAAAATGGAACTGTTATTTTTGAAGAAACCACATCTATTGCTGGGCTAGAAACAGTTGGAAATTTATCGACTTTGAGTAAATAAAACACCTTGCATCTGTCATTCCCTTAAAAAAAGGAATCTTAAACTAGAATATTTCCAAATTGGGCTTCGAGACAATTTCGATATATCGAAATCCCTCAGCCCGCAATAAAGAATAAAGAATTATTTCTTATTTTTAATCTATGACACACATTTTACCAGAAAAAGGAATTTCTAAGCAAGAAATATTCGCCCAATTAAAACAAAAGCAACAACAAGATTTTGATTGGAGAACCGGACGCATCTTTTGTTCCGTGTATCCTGCTGGAAAGGAGATTGAAGATATTGCTAAAGAAGCCTATTCCATGTTTTTGACAGAAAATCCCGTGGATCCTACTCTATTTCCTAGTTTGCGTGATATGGAAACTGAAGTAGTTGCTATGTGTAGCGAAGTTTTACAAGGTGGTGAAAACGCAGTAGGAACATTAACTACAGGAGGAACAGAAAGTATTTTACTTGCTGTAAAAACTGCAAAAAACAGAGCAAAAGCACTTAATCCTACCCAAACAGAATTTGAACTCATTATCCCCTATTCTATTCATTCAGCATTTTTTAAAGCCTGCGATTATTTTGAGGTGATCCCAATCGTAATCCCTTTAACATCCGATTTTAAAGCTGATGCAAAAGCTGTGGAAAAAGCCATTACCAAAAACACTATTTTAATTGCTGCCTCTGCTCCAAGTTATGTGTTTGGTGTAGTTGATCCTATTCAAGAAATTGGCGCCATAGCGCTAAAGAATAACCTACTGTTTCACATTGACGCTTGTATTGGTGGAGTAGTTTTAGGTTTTAATCGATTAGCAGGATTGGAAAACGTACCCGAATTTGATTTCTCTGTTCCTGGAGTGACTTCCATTTCTATGGATTTGCACAAATATGGTTACACTGCAAAAGGATGCTCTGTGTTGATGCACAAAGATAAAACTTACCGAAAGCACCAATATTATGCCTGCTCTGAATGGACTGGTTACACCTTAGTAAACCCAACAATATTAAGCACCAAAACTGGCGGACCCATTGCGGCTGCTTGGGCAGTAATGAACTTTTTGGGTAAAGAAGGTTATTGCGATATCTCCCGAAAAACAATGAGCACAACCCATAAATTTATCGAAGGAATAAATTCCATTGATGGATTGCAAGTAGTTGGAAACCCAGAAGTCTCTTTGTTTTCGTTTACCACCACCAAAGGAAATCCTTACGATTTGTTTGATGAACTGAATGACAAAGGATGGTTTGTACAGTTTCAATTATCTAATGAGTATTGCCCAGCCAATTTGCACCTTACGGTTTCTAAAATTCATGAAACTTTGGTTGATGACTTTTTGATAGACTTGAAAGCCTGCCATGAAAAAGTACAAAAGAAAGGCTTGGTGAAAAAAGCCACCGAAAAAGTAACGATTGAAACAGTAAAAAAACTAGCTCAAAACCTATCGCCCGAGAACTTTGAAAAACTAGGAAAGATACTAGGCTTTTCTAATGGTGCCGTACCCGATAAACTAGCGCTTATTAACAGAATTATGGATGTGCTCCCACCAGATACAGTTAGGAATACTTTGATAGATTACATGAATGATTTTTATACTCACAAAGTAGAAAGGTAATAGATTGCCATACTGACGAACCGGTATAATTTTTTTAAAAATTTAAAAAATCTTGTTTTTTCTCATTGAGAGAAAATTAGGTTTCTAGTAGGATAACACTTAAATTACTGAAAATAAAACCAATGGACAATAAAAATCTTTCAAATTTATCAACTATAGCTAGAGATGGCTTATTAACCTCTAGACAATTACAGTCATTATTTGAGAAAAATAGTGGCAGTTTTAAAGCATTTGGTGGAATTGCAGCAGGATTTGGAGCTGCTGGTATGGGAATCTCAATTGCTATGTCCTTAATAGGAGGAGATTCCGAAGAAGTTCTGTTACTCAAAGAAATAATAAAATCTATAAAATACAACCAAATAAAGTTAGTTAGTATTTTAGATGATATGAAAATCGAAGCTGATTTTGACAGAGAAAGACTTCATATTGAAAGTAAAAAGGAAGTCCTAGAAGACTTTATCAAATATCACTTTGAATTCTTTGAAGCCAGTGAAGCTTTAATAAAACCAATTAACTATAAGGACTGGAATCCTCATATTCGAGATTTATATAATAAACAAAATAATTTAGCATTGGAACATTCTGTTGACACAAAAAAAGGAATAATAAACAAAGATCTTCAAGATGTAATGAACGAAATTGCTAATGCAACATTAGAACTTAACTCAAAAGAACATTTGGGTAGTTATATCATTGCAAAGGACAACTTAATTAAACATTATGATGAGGGTAGGGAAATTTCAGTGGCATGTACTGCTTTAAAAAATAATTTGATTCCCATTTCTAATGTAAATAATTTTTATGAAAGATTCTTTGATTATAAAAATGGTAGTCCATTAGCTGTTTCTCAAATGACTAATTACTTCTGCCAGCTAGTTTCCTTAACAAAAGTAGCTGTATTAAATGTTGAGATTTTAATGGAAATGGATAAAAAAGCAAAGGAATTAGATCATCAAGAATTCATCTCTCAGCTTCCTTCATTTGTTAACGATATTACTAATAATATTGACAAACATTATAATGATTCGTTATCTCCAATTTTAGAAGCTTCAATTAATCTGAACAATAGAGCGGCTAATGAATTTGTAGATCAGATGTCTACATGTCTTAAGAAGAAGGTATTTGATAAACCTTCATTTAGTGGAGATAATGGTGCTGCTATGAGAAGTATATTAGAAACCTTACAGTCAACTTATCCTGGTAAAAAATGGATTGTTGCGGTTTATAATCCTTGGATTGGTAATGAAAAACATTTTGCATGTGCACACTCAAATTGGAAAGGATTCTGGGGACAAGATATAAAAGGAGACAAATATAATGTTGTAGTTAAATGGGTAGATGATACTTTTGAACTGAATTATGAAAATTTTAATAGATTCAACTCAATTGCTAAAGAAATAACAGATAGTAATAAAGCTTGGTTAAATGTAAGAATATTTGGTAGTTTATCATCTGGTAATCCATTAAATTACATTCAGCCAGCAATTAACCAAGCTGCAATAGATAATTCAATAATTTTAAATGATTATTTTTACTTAACAACCTATCAAGAAGCAAGTATAGCCTGCACTGGAAATTCGTCTTTAAATCTAGTTCAGCAAATTAATGATTTACCAGATGTGTCTCAAGACCGTTTCACGTATTTTTGGGGTAGTGCCTCAGTATAAATAGTGTTTTCTAATGATGCTGCTCCCGCTAAACTAGCTCTCATATACCGAATTCTGGATGTGCTCCTTCCCGATACCGTTAGGAATACCCTGATAGATTATATGAATGACTTTTATACTGTGAATGAGAAGAGATAACTACTCTCTCTAATTTCTGGCACGAACCTTGCGTAGGTAGTAGTGTCGGAGAATTTTATTCGGCAAAATTAAAAATACAATATGAATACAGGAAAAGTAAAATTTTTCAATGAAGCCAAAGGATTTGGTTTTATTACAGAAGAAAATTCAAACACAGAGCACTTTGTGCACGCAACAGGATTAATCGATCAAATAAGAGAAGAAGACACTGTTCAGTTTGAACTAACAGAAGGAAAAAGAGGAATGAATGCAATAAACGTTAAAGTCGTTTAATTCACATAACTTATAAATCTATTGAAAAGGCTTGTCTCACGACAAGCCTTTTTTTGTTTTAACCCGTTTGGTTAGCTTAATTATCCAATTAATGCTCTACAACTAACTTGATACTTCTTAATGCTGAGTTATTTTGCATAGTCACTTTAGCAATGTATATCCCATTAGGTAAGTTAGATACATCTATACTTGTTCTCGAGCTATTTGGAGTTATAGAAGCAACTTGATTTCCAAGTACATCAAATAAT
>CALLII010000003.1 GCA_938009745.1 uncultured Flavobacteriales bacterium | reverse complement strand
TATACTTAAAACAAAATTGGAAAATTAATGGTGAACTCGGTTATTACCGTTATTTCTATAACTATTACGGGATTGGAATACACTCAGAAAAAGAAAATCTTGAGTTTTATGATGCCAATTTCCCTCGAGTTATTACTACTGTTTCATACAGAGCAACCAAAAATTGGCTTGTTGGTATAAGTTACAGATTAGATAATTTTGAAGTACCAAATACCGATAGCTTGCTATCAGCAAACAATCCTAATGGGATAAACGGAGGAGTATTAAGTACAATTGGAACCGAGATTGGTTATGATTCTAGAGATCATATTTTTTATCCTTCAGAAGGAATATTTGGAACACTAAAAATTGATAACTCGAGTAAAATTTCCTTTTCGGATTTTGATTATACAAGTATACTCTTAAACATAAGCTACTATACTCAACTTGCCGAAAATCATATTCTTGCGGTTAATTACCAAACAGGATCACAAATAGGAAACTCACCATTCTACAACTACTTTTATCTCTCCTCAGGAAAAAATGCCCGTGGGTTTGACGACAGGCGATTTATTGATAAAAACATCAATTTATTACAAGCCGAATATCGTTTTCCTATTTATAAACGACTAAGAGGATGTGCTTTTACTTCAATTGGTTCTGTGGCCAATGAATACCAAGAGTTGTATTCTAATCCGCAAAAATTCTCCTATGGTGCTGGATTGAGATATCAATTGAGTAAAAAACAAAAATCTAATCTACGAGTAGATGTGGCTAATAGTCATGAAGGATTTCAGTTTTATGTAACAATTGGTGAGGCGTTTTAAATCAAAACTCTATTGAAGTCATATAAAACCCGTACTTTTAAAAAAAAGTAATAAAATGTCTACGTTTCACGATTTTAAAATATCAAAATATTTACTGAATGCTCTAGAGGATTTGGAAATAACTACTCCTACTCCTATTCAGCAGGAATCGTATTCGGTAATTAAATCTGGACGAAACGTAATTGGAATTGCTCAAACAGGAACTGGAAAAACTTTGGCATTTTCTTTACCATTTTTAGATGGACTAAAATACTCGGAGCAAAAAAATCCTAGAGTTCTTATTTTGGTTCCTACCCGTGAGCTAGTATTACAAGTAGTTGAAAACATTAAAGATTACTCCAAATATATGTCTACCAGAGTTGTAGGAGTGTATGGAGGTACGAATATAAATACACAAAAACTTGCCGTGGGTGCTGGAGTGGATGTATTAGTTGCTACACCTGGTCGATTATACGACATGGTTATGCACAGAGCTTTGAGTCTTAAATCGGTTCAAAAACTAGTAATTGATGAAGTGGATGTGATGTTGGATTTAGGATTTAGATTTCAATTAACCAACATTTTTGAATTATTGCCAGAAAAACGTCAAAACACTATGTTTTCGGCAACTATGACAGATGACATCAAAGAATTGATAGAAGCATTTTTTGTAGCTCCAATTACTATAGCCATTGCCCTTTCGGGAACTCCATTAGCTAATATTAAGCAAGTATGTTATCCTGTTCCTAACTTTTACACCAAGGCGAATCTTATTATGCATTTGCTAAAAGATAAAGATCAGTTTAAAAAAGTATTGATTTTTGTGGGTAGTAAAACCAATGCAGATAGGCTATTTAATGCCATGGAAGAAAAATTTGGAAGAGAACTAGGTGTTGTTCACTCCAATAAATCTCAAAACTACCGTATTAAGTCTATTAAGCGTTTTGATGAAGGGACCAACAGAATCCTTATTAGTACAGATGTAATGGCTCGTGGATTGGATTTAGATGCGATTTCACACGTAATTAACTTGGATACTCCTAACTATCCTGAAAACTACATGCACAGAATTGGTAGATCGGGAAGAGCGGAGAAAAAAGGAAATGCCATACTTCTTTACACGGAGAAAGAAGCTACCGACAAAGAGAAAATTGAAGAATTGATGGGAATGACCATTGAGAAGAAGAAATTCCCCGAATCAATCGCCATTTCTAATGAGTTAATTCCTGATGAGCGTCCAAAAGCTAAGGAACTTAACATTCATGCTAAACAAGACGATACAAGAGGAGCTAGTTTCCATGAGAAAAAGGAAAAAAACTTGATGCAGAATGGTGGAAACCCAAGAATGAGAAGGAAAACTTTGAAATACAAAAAACCAAAAACTCGTGGAGATCAAAATAAGATTAGAAGAAAACCTAAAAAAGGTGATGGACGTTAGAAATCATCAACTCTAATTATTTTTTAAATAATAAATCAAAATGCCAGCCCACCGTCATTTCATGCTTTACAAGCCATACGGATACCTTTCTCAATTCATAAGAACTGAAACAGTTCGCAAAAACAAAAAGCTTTTAGGCGAATTAGGAAGTTTTCCTGAAGGAACTATGGCAATTGGTAGGTTAGACGAACACTCCGAAGGATTAATTTTTCTTACTACTGATGGAATGCAAAGCCACATAATAACAAGCACCAAAGTAGAAAAAGAATACTATGCTCAAGTTGATGGCAAAATCACCTTAGAAGCTCTTAAAAAGCTACAAGAAGGTGTTGAAATAACTGTTAAAAAAGAGCAATACCTTACATTACCAGGAAAAGCAAAAATTGTAAGCCCTATTCCTATTTTTGAACCAAGAGCCAAAAAAATACGAGACGAACGACACGGAGCAACTAGTTGGGTTTCTATCACAATAAAAGAAGGCAAATACCGCCAAGTCCGCAAAATGACTGCTGCTGTTGGGTTTCCTACTTTACGATTGATACGTGTTAGGATTGGGAATGTAGCCTTGGGAAATTTGAAGTCTGGGGAAAGTGTTGAAGTTGAATCTTTTGACGTTTAACTAAAATTATCCCAAAACTCAGGATAACTCTTAACCACAACTTCAGGGTTTTCAATTTCTACTTCTTCCATAACAGCTACTATTGGTGCGAAAGCCATTGCCATCCTATGATCGTGATAGGTTAAAATTGAAACTTTTTTTGGTAACTCCCCAAGTTTCTTAATCTCAAACGAATCGGCAT
Organism: uncultured Flavobacteriales bacterium; assembly: GCA_938009745.1. Lineage (GTDB taxonomy): Bacteria > Bacteroidota > Bacteroidia > Flavobacteriales_D > CAJJDF01 > CAJJDF01. The sequence goes on along the minus strand of CALLII010000003.1, from coordinate 64,797 downwards.
CAATCATTTCTAGCGAATAATTGAGTTTGGCTATTTCGATTTTTAAGGCTTCTATTCTATTTGTTTCTTTGTAAACTAAGTGAGAAATCCCTGTGAATTTTCCATTTATTCCTAATCCTACACAAGTGACTACTAAAGTCTGAACCATATCTGGAATTGAAGAAAAATCGTGTTCAAATTGAGTGAAATTTGGTTCTTTTATTTTTACTATTTCTATTCCTGTATCACCTTCTAAAGTTAAAACTCCTAGTTTTTTAAAGATGTTTTTAATTTCATTATCTCCCTGAATACTAAATAATTTAACCCCATTTAATTGAAGCTTTGAATTAAAATTAGAAAGAACAATCAATTCATACCAATACGAAACAGAAGACCAATCTTTTTCTACTTCTATTGGTTGTGAATACGATCCAGTACAAGGTGCTACTTTTATCTTACTTTCTTCTTGAACTACTTCAATTCCTAGTTGTTTCAATAACGAAATTGTCATCTCAGAATAAGACTGAGATTTTATTTCACCAACCTGAGTAATTTCCAATCCATTATCCAAAAATGGAGCGATTAGTAACAATGCCGAAATATACTGACTGCTGATATTCGCTTTTACCGATACTTTACTTCCGATTAGCTTTTTACCAATTATTTTAAGTGGCGGAAATCCATCTTCTCCCAAATACTCGATATTAGCTCCTAATTCCCTTAAAGGATCAACCAATTCCTTTATTGGACGTTTTTTCATATCATCAGTTCCAGTCAGAATAACCTCATTGTTTCCAATGGCACAAACTGCTGTTAAAAATCGAAAACAAGTTCCTGCATTCTTTACATTTAATTCGCCTTTTAGTTCGTTTTGAGATAGAATGGAGTGCATTATTTGAGAATCATCTGCTGAAGAAATTCCTTTTAATTCAAACGAATTATTCATTAAATATTGAAGTACCAAAAGTCTATTGCAAATACTTTTTGAAGATGGCAAATTGACTGAGTGTTTCAGTTTAAAATTTTTATTTAATAATTTTTTATTCAATTAATTAACTATTACAAATTCAAGTAAAACATTAAACTTTCTTTCACCTTTTCTTCTCCTAAAAAATGGTTGATACTGGACTCTCCTATTCCATTGATTAAAGTGAAATTCATCACTCCATTTTCATTCTTTTTGTCGGCTTTTAATTCATTAATTAAAGGCTCCATCATTTTCTCCTCCAATTCAATTTTCGAGAAAAACGAAAACACCATTTCAATTACCTGATTTAAGTCTTCTTGTGAAATCAGCTTTTCGGTAAACGACAAATAACTTTCGCAAATCATTCCTGCAGCAATTGCTTCTCCATGAAGCACTTCACCCATGTAGTAAGATTCTATTGCATGCCCTACCGAATGGCCGAAATTGAGCTTTTTTCTATCTCCTGATTCTTTAAAATCATTCAATACATAACCTTCCTTTATTTTTATTGAAGTAGCAATGATTGAATCTAAGTTCTGAATTAAGTTCTCTTTGTCTTTTAATAGCTCAAATAAGGCTTTGTCGGCAATTAAACCGTATTTCACCACTTCTCCTAAGCCAGATATTAATTCACGCTCAGGAAGAGTTCTTAAAAACTGTGAGTCAATAAATGTAAAAAGAGGATGAGCAAAAGTACCTATTTGATTTTTGGAATACTCCAAATTAACTCCTGTTTTACCACCAAAAGCAGCATCTACCTGTCCTAGCAAGGTTGTTGGAATGTGAATAAAATCAATTCCTCTTTTAAAAGTAGAAGCAACAAAACCTCCCATATCAGTAATTACTCCACCTCCCAAGTTAATTATAAGTGATTTTCTATCTGCACCAGTATCGATCAATGAACTCCAAAGAGAATCACATATCTCTAGTGTTTTGTAATCTTCACCAGCATCTAAAACCAGTAAATTGGCTACTTCAAGAAACGGATTAGCATCCAATAGCAATGGATAACAATGTTGTTTGGTGTTTTCATCTACCAAAATGTAAATGTTAGTCCAAGTCTTATCCAATTCGTTAATTCTGTTCTCGAAACTAGCTATTGAATCTATGTGATAGATAGGATTTGTCATACTATTAAAAACTTAAAACATCCTGCATTCCGTAAATACCATCTTTGTTTTTAGCTAGCCATTCTGCAGCTAATAATGCTCCATTAGCAAAGCCACTTCGACTGTGAGCTGTGTGTTTTATTTCTATCTCATCTATAGGTGATCTGTAGTAAACAGAGTGTGTTCCTGGAACACTGTCAATTCGTTTAGAAATGATTGCAAGTTCCTTTTCCTGATTCGTTTCGTTATTCACCCAACTCTCTTTAGTTTTATGGTTCTCAATAATTTGCTCAGCTATAGAAATCCCTGTTCCACTTGGTGCATCTAGCTTTTGGGTATGGTGAATTTCCTCTACTTCTACCGAATACTCTGGGTATTTACTCATTAAATCAGCCAGTTGAGTATTCAATTTAAAAAACAAGTTAACTCCAATACTAAAGTTGGTAGCATATAGTAACGTTTGATTTCTAGCTACACAAATGGTTTCAATTTCATCCAGATACTCATACCAACCTGTTGTACCAACTACTACTGGCACATTGGCTTCAAAGCATTTTTTTATATTAGATACAGCAAACTCCGGACGACTAAACTCAATTGCAACATCTATTCCCAGCAATTCGGCTGGAGAAAACTCAGCATTATCAGAAGTTACTTTCAATCCTATTTTATGTCCTTTAGAAATGGCAATTTTTTCAATTTCCTTTCCCATTTTTCCATATCCTAATAATGCAATATTCATACTTAATAGCTGTTTTAATAGTTAATTGTGCCTGCAACAATGTATAGACTAGTAAAGTTAAAAGTCTTGACATAGAATTTCACCAAATTGTCAAATTATATTCAAGATATTCCTATTTTTGGTAAAACCAATCTAATCGCATGAACAAATTAACTTCTCTTTTCATCCTTATAGCTTGTATAGCTTCAATCAGTTGTAATTCAGTAAAAAAATACAACACTGCAATTGCTAAAAAACATTCGGTTGAAGAAATTCATGAAGATATCGACTATACATTCAAAAAAATAAGAAAGCTTCACCCGAATTTGCATTGGTTTATTACTGAAGAAAACCTTCAGAATAAGATAGATAGCGTTAAAAACTCAATTACTACTCCATTAACAAGCGAAGAGTTCTTTTTTATTCTGTCTCCATTAGTTTCAGAAATTAGACAAGGGCACAATGCTGTTGGTTATCCATTTGAAAGAATGGAAAAGGAAGAAAGAAAAAGATACAGAGGGTCAGAATTAGCTTTTAATAAACTACAGTTTGAAAGTATTGGAGGAAAAGTAATTATAAGCGAAATATATGATAGTATTAAAACACTTCAGTATGCTGAATTACTAGAGATTGGAGGAATGACCGTAGATGAGTTATCTGCTAAATACAATAACTTAAGATCTAGTGATGGTTTTAACACTACGTTTTATGAAAGAAGAGTTGGACTATTTCTTAAGTCATATTACCGATATGAGAATCCAACTTTTGATACCGTTACTTTAAAACTAAGTCTTAACGATTCTATTTTTGACACTACTTTTTATAGAGTTTTTAAGCCAAATCCTATTGATGACACAGCTAAAAACTTAGATATTGAAGCTAAAAAAGATTCTATTGAGAACTTACCTGAGCTATCTAAAGAAGAAAAAGAAGCAAAGAAAAAAGAAGAAAAGGAAAAGAGAACTTACGAAACAATAAGGGGTTACAACAAGAAATTAGACATCTACACAAGAGATTATAAGTTTCTGGAAGAAGACTCAACTATAGCCTATCTTAAAGTACGTGGGTTTATGAATGGCCCATATCAGCAATTATATGATGAGTTTTTTGCTGAAGTTGACACTGCTCAATCTGAGGCTGTAGTACTTGATTTTAGAAATAACCTAGGAGGAAGATTAGCCGAAATTCATTATTTAATTAGCTACTTAGCTCAAGAAGAGTTTGTTACTATTTTACCAATGGAAGCTAAAACTAAAACTCCTATTACTAAAGCATTGTGGAGCGGAAACAACAAAAACCCATTAATGTTACTAATAAAAACTGTGGCTACACCTTTTGTATTTTCTTACGAACAAGTAAGAGGAAAAAAGGAAGATGGTATTTACTACATTACAACTGGACAAAGCAAACCAACTGAACCAAAGTCAAACGCTTTTAAAGGAAAAGTATATATTTTGGTAAATGCTAATTCATTTTCTGCAGCATCTGTAGTTCCTAGTGTACTACAAAATATGGGGGTTGCTACTGTTGTAGGAGAAGAAACTGGTGGAACTAGCAATGGAACTGTTGCTGGTATCTTTAAACCAATTACTTTGCCTAACTCTAAACTAGGGGTTCAATTTGGAATGGGAATGATTAGAACACCATACGTAGATACTCCTGATGGATTTGGAGTAATACCGGATGTATTTTTATTACCTACTCTTGAAGACAGAACTAATGGTGAAGACACTGAATTGAATTGGGTAATTAAAGACGTGCAATCTGGAAGAAAAGCCAAAGAAGTAGAGATTGATGAAGAATTGGAAGATGATTCTATTATTGAGGAAGAAGAAGTTGAAGAAGTAGAACCTGAGGAAAAGGATTAATTCTATTTAAAATTAAGTGTTAAACTAATTCCAGCAACAGGTTTTCTTATTTCCCAAGAATAAGTGAAAGGTTGCCAGTTTAAAGATAAATCTTCGCTCACATCAAAGTTAAATAGGTGCGCATCTACATTTGCATCAACAATATTTAGTGCATAAGCTACTCCTGTAAAAATAAACATGTTATCTCGCCATTTTCTGTAATCATTGGACAATGCTAGTAATTGAGAGTTTTCATAAAACTGAAAATCGGCATTACCTGTAGCACCAGGATTATTTACTCTAAGTAAAAGCTCAGTTCTGGTTATTTGATAATTATTGTTGTTGATTAATGCTGCAGCTAAACAACCACCAATAGCTCCGTAAACCAAAGGTATTTTCCAATATTTACGGTTATAAGCCTGTCCTAAACCTGGTAATATTGCTGAGTAAATTGTAGCTTTCCTGGCAGAATGAGAAGTATCCATGTCATAAAACGAATTATATTGTTTTACAACTGTATCACCATTAGTTTGGCTATTTCCACCGAATGAAATTAATAGAAAGAATACACTAACTAGTGCAGCTTGCCAACTATGATTCAGGAATTTAGTCATTTAATAAATCTAAGATTTTTCTTAGGTGAGCATGATCAGAAAAAGGAATAGAAATTTTTCCATTTCCTTTATTCGTCTTATTTATAGCTACTTTACTATCAAATGATTTAGAAAGTTCGTCTCTCATTTTTTGCTCTTCGTATGATAAAGCATAACGAGGAGATGATTTACTTGTTGCCGAAGAAACTCCTTCTTTATGGTTCTTTACCAGTTCTTCTGTTTTTCTTACGGATAATTTCCCATCCAATACCCTTCTGTAGAACCTAATCAAAGTCTTTTCATCCTCAATACCCAATAAAGCTCTAGCATGCCCCATGGAGATGGTTTTGCTAGATAATGCCAACTGAATTACATCTGGTAACTTAAGAAGTCTTAAAAAGTTGGTAACGGTAGATCTATTTTTGCTCACCTTCTCCCCTAACTCTTCTTGAGTTAATTCGCATTCGTCCAATAATCTTTGGAAACTGATAGCAACTTCCATTGGATTTAAATCTTGCCTTTGGATGTTTTCTACAATTGCCATTTCTAGCATTGCCTGATCGTTAGCAACTCTTATGTAAGCAGGTACTTGAGTTAATCCAACAATTTGAGAAGCTCTAAACCTTCTTTCCCCAGAAATTAACTGGTACTTACCATAACCTAATTTACGAACCGTAATTGGCTGAATAATACCGTGTTCCTTTATCGAATTAGCTAAATCAACTAATGCTTCTTTTTCAAATTCTGTTCTTGGTTGAAAAGGATTTGCTTCTATATCTTCTACTTTAATAGCTGATACACTTCCAGCATTTGCTGCAGGTAAGTCTGGCGAATCCGAAGTTATATCCGTATCCGAGTTTTCTAGCAAGGCTCCCAAGCCTCTTCCTAAACCACTTTTTTTCTTTGCCATTAGTTTATAATCTTATCTTCTGCTTTAATCTTAGTTAAGTCATTGTTCTGAAGAACTTCCTTAGCTAAATTTAAATAATTTATTGCTCCTTTGCTTGACGCATCCATCATTATTACCGACTCACCAAAACTAGGTGCTTCTCCTAACTTTGTGTTTCTGTGGATGATAGTATTAAAAACCATTTGTTGAAAATGAGTTTTTACCTCTTCTACCACTTGATTCGATAAATTTAATCTTGTATCGTACATAGTTAATAGAATTCCTTCTATTTCTAAATCTTTATTCAGTTTGTTCTGAACTATTTTAATTGTGTTCAATAACTTTCCTAATCCTTCCAAAGCAAAATACTCACATTGAACAGGAATAATTACTGAGTCTGCTGCAACTAAAGAGTTGATTGTAATTAATCCAAGTGATGGAGAACAATCAATGATAATAAAATCATAACTATCTCTCATTTTATCGAGAGCTGCTTTTAGCATATATTCCCTACTTGGTAGGTTAATCATTTCTATTTCAGCACCAACTAAATCAATGTTAGAAGGCAACATATCCACAAATGGAGTTTCTGTTTTTAATACAATGTCGTTAGCATCTAATTCATTTATTAAACAATCATAGATACTAGCTTTAATATTTTTAGGATCATGTCCTAATCCTGATGTAGAATTTGCTTGAGGATCAGAATCAACCAACAATACTTTTTTTTCTAAAGCACCTAAACTAGCAGCTAAGTTAATAGCAGTAGTTGTTTTCCCTACTCCACCTTTTTGATTCGCTATTGCAATTATTTTTGCCATAAATTATATTAATTCTTTTTCTTCTCCTATATTAAACACTTCAAATCTAAACTCTTGAAACTCTTCTTTCGCCTCTTCCATATCAACTTTTATTGGGTCAAAAGTATCGTAATGCATTGGTATTACAGAATCGGCATTTACTAAATAAGCTGCTTCAACTGCATCATCAATTCCCATTGTAAATACATCTCCAATTGGTAAAAAAGCAAAATCTACGAATCCAAATTCTTCTTGAATTAGCTCCATGTCTTTATGTAAAGCCGTATCTCCAGCAAAATAAATCACCTTGTCTACATCATCTTCTTGGTAAACCAATACAAACCCTGCTGCTAAACCTCCATAGCTTCCATCTGGCATAGAACTAGAGTGAACTGCACTTACCATTTTAATAGCAAAATCTGGAGTTCTTTTTATTCCTCCAATATTCATTGCAAATCCATTCTCTACTCCTTTTTTCTGGAACCAATTAATCACTTCGAAATTAGCAATGACCTCAGCTCCTGTCCTCTCAGCAATAGATTCTGTATCGTATACATGATCTTCGTGACCGTGTGTAAGTAATATATAATCAGCTTTAATAGATTCTACCTCAACAGTTTTAGCTAAATCATTTGGTGTAATAAATGGGTCTATTAAAATGGCATTATTGCCAATATTAATTAAAAAACATCCATGACCGTAATAAGTAGCTTTCATTTGCCTTAATTTTCTTTCTTAAAGATAATAATTATAATAATTTTCGAGATTGAAAATTATCAACAAAAAGCAAGTAGTTATTACCGCTTTCTATTCTCCAATCATTACTTTACTCTTACTAAATCGTAATCTTGATACTTTAATATATAAACAGATTGATTTTCATACCCACTGTTACTTTCACTCTGCTTAAGAACATAATTAGTCTGCAACAAAGGAACCTGTACTTGATTGTAATAAGTTGGATAATTTTTTCCAAAACTATTTAATGCCAATGCATGATAAAAAGCTACATCAAACCCCATAAATGCATATTTAGTAGGCTCTGTACCGTAAGTTGCTCTATATTTTCTTACAAATTCTTTTACTTTCTCATCTTTGTAATCAATAAAAGAAGAAGTTAAAACATGTAAGTTAAATCTCATTTTAGAATCAACACTAATATCGTCATAGTCTAGCATATTTTCAAGAGCAAAAATTTCAATTTCATATCCTTTCATTTTACTTCTACTCATTAAAACTGTAAGCTGAGTAAAAAATGCTGAAGCCATAGCTTCTTCAAGTATTGGTATAATAATAATGTTCTTTTTTCCTTTCACTAATTTTAAATCAAATCCATGTAAAGAGGAATATGAAGTAAGATTATGAGTTGATGCTGCCGCTCTATAGTTGTTTGTCTTTCCTTCAATAAACTTATTGTATCTCTCAGAAAATAAATCAGATAGGTATTTTTCCTTTTTAGATTTACCAGTTAAACAAATAACATTCTCAGTATTTCTGGCATAAGATAAGTAACTAGCTAAGTAACTAATTTGAGTAGGTAACGAAGTTCTAAGAGTCGTTACATTTTGGTTGTTAAACAACAACTTATTACTTTGAGTAACTGGACAAACTGCTTGGATACCATTAGCTTTGCTGTATTGAGCAACCTGTGAATAAGGCTTTTCATAAAAAGGGCCAATTATTACATCAGATGATTTAACCTCAGTAGAACGTAAATATTTACCAACTGTACTTGTATCATTCTCTGTATCGTAAACATTTAGGTTTATTGAAACTCCTGCAGCTTTAGCTGAATCAAGAGCAAGAGCAGCTCCTTGATAAAAGTGAACCGACATCTCAGTGTATGAGTTAAACTTTTTAGATTTATTAACCTCTTGAGGCATTCTATCATTCTTATCTAACATAAGTGGTAAAAACATAGAAACTGTGTACGATTCCTTTTTAACCATCTCGTTCAAATTATCCTTTAAAGGATTGATTTTATTAACCTTATTGAAGTCAGCATCTGGAGTTTTAGGATCACCTAGCACTACTTTAATGTCTTCATTGTAACCTTCTGGTAAATCAATATTTAATTTATCGCCAGCTTTTAGTGTAGTTACTCCAGGATTTAATTTCTGGATACTTTCTACAGAAGTTCCATACTTTCTTGAGATGCCATAAAGAGTCTCACCACCTTTAACCGTGTACTCAATTCTTTTTAAAGTTTTAGTTTCTACTTGAGGTATAGGATCCACTACTACTTTAGTCCCTTCTTTTCCATTGATGTAAGGGACACGAATTGTCTCTCCTACTTTTAATTCAGTTCCTAATTGAGGATTAAGTCTTTGTAACTCCTTTACATTGGTATTAAACTTCTTAGCAATACCATATAAAGTTTCTTTCTTAGCAACAGTATATTCTTTAGTATTTGGTACTGTTACAACCTTAGGTTTGTTTTCTACAACTGGAGTTTTTACTGTAGTTGTCCCTTTAAGATTAATTCTATCTCCTTTTTTAAGGTTAGCAGCTTTTGTAGGATTCAATTTAGTTAACTGATCTACACTTACCCCATATTTCTTAGAAATTCCGTACAAAGTTTCTCCTGCTTTTACAATATGAAAGGTTCTTTCGGCCAATGGAACAGGAATATTAAGCTCTTGCCCAACTTTTATAAAAATTAACATTCCATCAGTAGCTCCTCTAATTTCTTTTTTAGAAACATTATACTTTTGGGTTAATCCGTACAAAGTTTCTCCAGCTTTCACTGTGTGAACTATTACTTCTTCTCCGTCTACAACAATTCTTTTATCTTCTTGAGAAAAAGAAGCTGCTGAAATCATCAATAAGATGACAATGATTATATTTTTCATATTTAAATACGTTTTATTTTCTTAAAAATTACTCCCACTCAATTGTTGCTGGTGGTTTAGAACTAATGTCATAAGTAACTCTATTAATTCCTTTTACTTTATTAATGATGTCGTTAGATACTTTTGCTAAAAAATCATAGGGTAAGTGACACCAATCTGCTGTCATTCCATCTGTGGAAGAAACTGCCCTTAATGCTACAGCTTTTTCATATGTTCTCTCGTCTCCCATAACTCCTACTGACTGAACTGGTAATAATATTACACCAGCTTGCCATACTTCATCATACAAATTGCTGTCTTTCAACCCTTGTATAAAGATATGATCTACCTCTTGTAAGATTCTTACTTTCTCTTCGGTTATATCTCCTAATATTCTTATTGCTAAACCAGGCCCAGGAAAAGGATGTCTTCCTAATAAACCTTGGTTAAGCCCAATAGATTTACCTACTCTTCTTACTTCGTCCTTAAATAAAGCTCTTAGTGGCTCTACTACTTTCAATTTCATATAATCAGGCAATCCACCTACATTGTGGTGTGATTTTATTGTTTGCGAAGGCCCTCCAGTAGAAATAGATTCGATAACATCAGGGTATATTGTTCCTTGTGCTAACCAACTTGCTCCATCTACTTTTTTAGACTCTTCATCAAATACATCAACAAACACTTTGCCAATCGCTTTTCTTTTCTCTTCAGGATCGGTTAATCCGGCCAATTCATCATAAAATAATTTAGATGCATTCACCCCTTTAACGTTAAGACCTAAATGCTCATAATTCTTAAGAACTTCTTCAAATTCATTTTTACGTAATAATCCGTTATCTACAAATATGCAATGTAAATTCTTACCTATAGCTTTGTGCAATAACATTGCAGCCACAGTAGAGTCTACTCCTCCAGATAATCCTAAAATTACTTTATCATCTCCTATTTTTTCTTGAAGTTCTGTTACTGTAGTTTCTACAAAAGCATCAGGAGTCCAATCTTGTTTAGATCCACAAATATTAACTACAAAGTTTTTTAATAGTATTGCTCCTTCAGTTGAGTGATATACTTCTGGATGAAATTGAATTCCGTAAGTTTTCTCTCCGTTTACTTTATAACCTGCTACTGCTACATCTGATGTACTCGTTATAATTTCGAAATCACCTGGTAATTCTTTTACGGTATCTCCATGAGACATCCAAACCTGCGAACCGTCAGTCATTCCAGATACAAGTTCGTTACTTTGATCTATAAAACTTAAGTTGGCTCTTCCGTATTCTCTAGTTTCAGATGGCATTATTGAACCTCCATTAACATGAGCCAATAATTGCGCTCCATAACACACTCCCAGTAATGGTAGTTTCCCTTTAATTTCACTTAAATCTGGATTGGGTGCCTTTTCATTTCTGACTGAATAAGGACTTCCAGATAAGATAACCCCAATTACATTAGGCTCTATTTTAGGAATATTAGTGTAAGGATGTATTTCGCAATATACATTTAGCTCTCTTAATCTCCTAGCAATCAATTGTGTGTATTGAGAACCGAAATCCAAAATTAAAATCATTTCTTCCATAGAACAAAGATAAGATTTGTTGTCAAATGAGAAGTATAGAAAAGCTTGAGTTGTTAACTATTTCGTGGGGATAAAGCTTAGGACTAAAAGTATATAGTTAGGTTTATTGTCTAACTATTTTTTTGTATTTGGTATAGTTTCCGGGATCAAACCTTCTAACTAAATTAAATACAGTTTGTTTATTAAGATTGTCAGCTTCTGAATAAATATTAACCACTTCATCAGACTTGGCAACAAAAAACAATCTCATGTTAGCAGAACCTGGCTTAATTTGATGAACTTGATCTAAATAACCTAATGCTTTAGTTACATTTTTTACTGCTTCTTTTGGATCTTCGTAAGCTATGTCCAATCCTAACCTATGATATTCGTACGAACATTGTCTCATTCCTTTGAACTGAGCATTCAATAAGTTTTCAACTATCCAATATCTATTGTCTTGGTCACCACTTGCCGACCAACCCGATTGACCAGAAGATTGGGCTAAATTGGCAATCTCTTGAGCCATTAGCAAGTATTTAGTACCTCCTTCTAATGAATATGTATCATTATCCATGCCTATCACATAATAAGCATAATATGCCAATACAGCAGATAAATTATTAGCATAAGATCCTTGTGTATAAATAATTGGAGCATTTAATTGAAATGAAAAATTAAAAGACCCATCCAATGTATTTACAACTGTAGAAGAATAATCGCTATTAAAAATTGGTCGCCTAGATGAAACCTGAATTTTAGCTTCAAAATTACTTCCACTCCTCTTATTTATAGTAATCAATAAAGAAGTCTCTATTCTTTCATGCTCTTTATATGTTTCAGTAGTCCATTTTTGATTATTCATAAAATCGAATACCGAACTCTTAAACTGCTCTAAAACTTGAGTGTTTTCAGGATCGCTTTGTAAAGTGGGAGCTAAAATATCTACCTGACACCTTAGTTCTTGAGACTTAGCTATAACAGCTAACCCAACAAACAAAATACATATAAGGAATTTTTTCATTCTTTAATTTATCGTTTTAATAAGATGTTGAAGAATATCATCAGCAACTTCCAATTTTGACTTTAACTCAAATTTAATAATATTATTGTCTTTTCCTATAATGGAAATCTTATTCGTATTGTGAGCAAAGCCAGCTCCTTTGTCTTTCAAAGAGTTTAAAACTATGAAATCTAAGTTCTTTTTTACAATCTTCTTTTTAGCATTTTCCTCCTCATTGTTAGTCTCTAGAGCAAAACCAATAAGAGTTTGTGATTTTTTGTTTTCTCCTAAATATGCCAATATATCTTTAGTTCGCTTCAGGGGAATACTTAAATCATCCTCAGCTTTCTTAATTTTAATATTAGAAACTTCCATTGGAGTATAATCTGCAACTGCAGCAGCCATAATAACCACATCAACAGAATCGTAATGCTCTGTCATTGCACCATACATATCTTCTGCAGAAGTAACGAGAATTCTTTTTATACCAGTATTAGGTAGTTCTATGGAAACAGGACCACTTACCAAGGTTACATCAGCTCCAAGCTCATGAGCTCGTTCAGCTAAAGCATATCCCATTCTTCCTGTAGATCGATTTCCTAAAAAACGAACTGGATCAAGGGGTTCATGCGTAGGACCTGCAGATATTAAAAATCGTTTTCCGAATAATGGCTTTTTACTTTTTATATCATTAGATAAGAATGACAAAATATGTTCAGGTTCTGCTAATCTTCCTTCACCCTCTAGACCGCTTGCTAATTCACCACTCTCTGGGTAAATTATTGTGTTTCCAAAAGACTCTAATTTTAAAATATTTTCTTTAGTAGATGGATGTTTGTACATATCTAAATCCATTGCAGGAGCAATATACACAGGACATTTAGCCGAAAGATAAACCGCCATCATAAAATTATCAACCTCTCCGGTTGCCATTTTTGATAGTGTGTTTGCAGTAGCTGGGGCTACAACCATATAATCAGCCCATAATCCTAAGTCAACATGGTTATTCCATGTTCCTTTGTCTTTACTAGATGTAAAGTCAGAAAAAACTGGGTTATTAGATAAGGTAGATAATGTAAGAGGTGTAATAAAATCAATGGCACTTTTAGTCATTACAACTTTAACAAGCGCACCTTGTTTCACTAATAAACGAACTATTAAGGCAGATTTATAGGCAGCAATACTTCCAGTAACTGCTAGTACTACATTCTTACCTTTTAACATGATGTTGTGAAATTTTAAGCTTCTTCTTCAGTAACTTTTACTACTTTTTTAACTTTTTCTTTCAAAAACTCTTCTAAAGCAATAGCTACTGGTTTAGGTAATTTTTCGTAAAACTTAGAAATTTCAATTTGCTCTCTGTTTTCAAAAATTTCTTCTAAATTATCACTAGGTAAAGCAAAAGCTTCAAGTTTTTGAGATAATTCTTCTTTAAGCTCAACAGTAACTTGATCAGCTCTTTTAGAAATGATGTTTAACGCTTCGTATATATTACCAGAAATAACTTCCAATTGAGATGTATTTCTTGTAATCGTATCTTTCTCTGCCTCAGTATTTTTATAATTCATTTCTTATTTTTTATATAATTTAATCTCCTGCTGAGCTTTTAAATAAATTATTTCTAATTCTTTTATTTTATCACTCTTAGGGAAATTGTCCACAAATTTAGTATAAGATTTAATAGTTTCCTCAAATCTCTCTACTTTTTTTTTGTCAACACTATTTAATGCTAGGTTATAATTAGACATTACCATTAAATAAAGCGCCTCTTCTCTGTAGTCAGTATCTGGGTAATCTGACAGCATATTAGCAAAAGTAACTGCAGCTGCTTCGTATGACTCCATATGGTAATATAGCTTTGCACTTTCAAATGCTTTAACTTCTAGTTTATCTCTCAAGTTATCTATAATCAGGTTACAAGTATCTTTTTTTGTAGTGTTAGGATACCTATTCATAAAAGCTTGTAATTCATTTATTGCACCTAACGTATAGGTTTGGTCAAGAGATGATTTAGGAGAAGCTTGCACCTTACAGTTTGCACTCATAAAAGCGGCTTCTTCTGAGTGCTTACTTAAAGGGTAAGTCATATTGAAATTTTTGAAATAGTAGGCTGCTAATGAATACTGCTGCATGTTGTAATGGCAATAACACAAATAGTAATAAGCCTTTTCCCCTTTTTCGGATAATTTAGAAAAAATAGAAATTACTTCTTCGAAAAGTGGAACAGCTTTTACAAACTTTTTCTTTTGATACAGTTCAACTGCCATATCATATTTTTTATCATAATTATCTCCCTTTAGTACTTGTTCATACTCAGAACAAGAAAACAAAAGCAAAGAAGCTAAAATAACTAGAAGGGCTTTTTGTAATAATTTCATTTATAATATGGTTAACTATGTTTTTGCAAATATAGTATCTATTTAGGTTTTTAAAATTTGTTTTAACTTTTTTTAACCTTGACAAAGTTGTTACAACTATTAATCCACCATTTGGTTTCTTTTTTCTTTTCTAATAGCCAAATACTTCATTACAAAACCAAAAACTAAACCAGTAGCCAACCAAATTGGAATAGACATAATTAATTTATCATAATTAATAGGAGTTCCTGAGAGCCAAGGAGATAAAAGCTGTGTATATAACACCATTAATGTTGCCCAAACAAGACCAAGAACTATAGCTCCTTGATTGGTCATTATGTATTTTTTATTTTCTTGATTTTTCATAGTACTAAAGTTACAAACTTTTTTAATTATCCTAATTATGTCTGTGCAATATGCTATTTTTGTTTTTAAGAAATAAAGGATGGCATTAATACTAAACATAGAAACAGCAACAAAGGTTTGTTCTATTGCTCTTGGCAATGATGGAAACCTATTAGGCTACACAGATATTAACGAAGATGAGTATTCTCACTCCGAAAAATTAAACTTAGCCATTGTTGAATTGCTAAAAAACAATAAGCTTTCGTTTGATGATTTGGATGCAGTTGGAATAAGCTCTGGTCCTGGTTCTTACACTGGTCTCAGAATTGGAACTTCATCTGCTAAAGGTTTTTGCTATGGAAAAGATATTCCTTTAATCTCGGTAAATACTCTGGAAGAACTTTGCCACCTTTCTAATATTGAGTCAGGAATAAAAATTCCATTGATTGATGCCAGAAGAATGGAAGTGTTTGGTGCAATTTATTCTCATGATAACAAACTATTAAAAGAAGACTTTAACTTAGTAATAGATGAAGACTCTTTTGCCAATATTGAAGGAGAAAAGTACCTATTTGGAAATGGTGCAGATAAACTAAAAGAAGCTTTAGCTAATAACCCAACAATTCATTTTATTGATGACATAGTTTGCTCAGCAATAGGAATGATAACGGTTGCTGAGGATAAGTTTAATGCAAATGATTTTGAAGATGTAGCTTACTTTGAACCAAATTATGGGAAGGAGTTTTATACTACGGCTAAGAAAAAAGTAAAATGACATTTGTATTCCGATAATATAGAATTATATGAGTGACAAACCACAATTAAATGTCACCCACCTAACCTCCCTCAATGGAGGAACAAAAAAAATTATGATAAAATTTAAAAAATTTACTCTCAAAAATGGCCTTCGAGTGTTGTTTCATGAAGACAACTCCACTCCTATTGCTACAATAAACACAGTTTATAATGTGGGAGCCAAAGATGAGGAAGAAAGCCGAACTGGGTTTGCTCATTTGTTCGAGCACTTAATGTTTGGTGGCTCTGTAAATATTCCAGAGTTTGATGCTCCATTACAAAATGTAGGTGGACAAAATAATGCCTTTACCAGTAACGACATTACTAACTACTACATTACTCTTCCTAAGCAAAACATAGAAACTGGCCTTTGGTTGGAATCAGATAGAATGCTAAGTTTAGCTTTCACACCAGAAAGCCTAGAAGTTCAAAGAAGTGTAGTAATTGAAGAGTTTAAACAAAGATACTTGAACCAACCTTATGGAGATATTTGGTTACTGATGAGACCTTTGGTATACAGCACTCATCCATACAAATGGGCAACCATTGGTAAAGAGATTTCTCATATTGAGGAAGCTACCATGGAAGATGTGAAAGCCTTTTTCTTTAAATTTTATAATCCACAGAATGCCATATTGAGTATTGCTGGAGATTTAAAATTTGAAGAGGTAAAATCATTGGTTGAAAAATGGTATAGTGATATTCCCGAAGGAATAAAGTACGAAAGAAATTTACCTAAAGAACCGAAGCAAACCGAAGCCAGATTTTTGGAAGTAAAAAGAAATGTACCTCAAAACGCTATTTACAAAGCTTGGCATATTTGCGACAGAATGCACCCAGATTACTATGCCATAGATTTATTATCGGATATATTGAGCAGAGGAAATTCTTCTCGTTTGTATCAAGAACTAGTAAAAGACAAAGGTTTATTTACCGAAATTGGTGCTTACCAAATGGGAAGCATGGAACCAGGATTATTTATAGTGTCTGGTAAAGTGAAAGAAGGTGTAGAAATGGAAACTGCCAACCAAGCTATTTTAGAATGTTTGGAATCGGTTAAAAAAGAACTGACTACAAAAGACGAGTTAACTAAAGTGATAAATAAAATAGAATCTACAGATACTTTTAATCACATGAGTGGACTGAACAAAGCCATGAGAATTGGTTATTGGGAGTTACTTGGTGATGCTAATTTGTGTAATCAAGAAATGGAAGATTATGGCAAAGTAACTGCCGAAGACATTAGAAGAGTAGCACAAGAGTATTTAATTGACACCAATTGTTCTACGTTATATTATTTATCAGAATCTAATTCTTAAAAAAGAAAAAAATGACAGAATTGAACAGAAAAACTGCTCCGGATTTTAAAGAAATTGATTCGATAAACTTTCAATTACCCGATATATCTACTTTAGATAATTCCATTCCTTACATTGAATACAACCTTGGTTCACAAGAGCTTATAAAAATTGATTTAGTATTTAGAGCTGGAGTAAAATATCAGTCTAAACCGTTACAAGCATCTATGACTAGCGAAATGTTACGAGAGGGAACAACAAACTTTAACTCACTAGAAATTGCCAATAAAATAGATTTTTATGGTGCTTTTTTAGAAACAGATTTAAATTCAGATTTTGCTACAGTGAGTTTGTATGCATTGAACAAGCAACTTGATTATGTGCTTCCAATGCTTAAGGAAGTGGTGACATTGAGTAATTTCCCAAAAAAGGAATTTGATAAAAAAATCAACATAAAAAAGCAGAAGTATCTAATTGGGCAAGAGAAAGTTGAAACTCTTGCATCCAAAGCCTATTCCCATGTGGTTTTTAAAGGAACGAAATACGCCAATCACACTACTTTAGACTCTTTTGATAAGATATCGCACGAAGATTGTATTTCGTTTTTTAACGAATGTTACAATATTAACGAAATGGATATTTTTGTAGCAGGGAAAGTAGATAGTAAAGTAAAAACAAGAATAAACGAATTGTTTGGACAGGAAGCTTTAACTCATTCTGTTCCTGAATTTGAAATTGGACAAAACACCTATTTACCAAGCTTCCAATTTATAGAAAAGAAAGAAGCCATTCAATCATCAATAAGAATTGGGAGTCCTTTAATTTCTTACGAACACCCCGATTTTACAAAGCTTAAAGTAATGAATACCATTTTTGGTGGGTATTTTGGATCTAGATTAATGGCTAATATTCGTGAAGAAAAAGGATATACTTACGGAATTGGTTCTGTAGTTATGGCTAAGGAAAACATGGGTAACTTAATTATTTATACGGAAGTAGGAACTGATGTAACTCAAGCTACTTTAGATGAAATAAGAAAGGAAATAAAGTTAATGCAAACCGAAAAAGTGAGCGAAGAAGAGTTGTACAAAGTAAAAAATTACCTTTTAGGTTCGTTATTACAAAATACGGATGGAGTTTTTGATCAATTGGAACGTTACAAAACCCTTTATTACTTTAATCTACCGAATAATTATTACTCCAAGTATATTGAGGAAGTGAGAGCAACCACTCCCGAAGAAATTATTACCTTGGCAAATACCTATTTGAATGATTTGTCGTTTATAGTGGCAGGAAGCCAATCAGTTTCTTAATAATTTATACCGAATGAAAAAACTTGTTACCTATACAATTGTTTGCCTATTTAGCTTGCACTTTGCTTATTCTCAAGAAGGTGTGATTACTTTTGGGCTTCAATATAAACCTATATTACCTTTCAAAATCCTGAATGTATCCGATTCTGAATTGGAAGGAGAAGGATTAGCAGGGACAATCTCCCCTACTCTGGGTCATAATTTTGGAGCGATTATCCGAAGAGGATTTACAAAAAATATTTCTTTAGAAGCCGGACTTAACTACAATCTTAGGAATTTTAAAGTAAATGCTACCCTTGATGATACGCTAGATGGAGAACTTAACTTTGGTGTTGTTACTTACGAAATTCCAATCCAAGGTCTAGTTTATGTGCGATTAAGCGATCAATTCTATATGAATGTGGCTACAGGATTTTCAATGAATTTTAGAGCTTCGGATATTGGAACTTTTTCTGATGATAAAAACTTCTCTGCATTAGGTAGGATTCAGATTGTTAACTTAGCTTATGTGGCTAACATTGGTTTTGAATATAGAACCAAAGAGAGTGGTTATTTTTATCTTGGTGCAACACTAACAAACCCTTTTAGACCACTAGGATTGGTGCAAGTAAAAAGTGAAGTAGAATTTAATTCTAAAACTGCCTTGGCAGATTTATCTGGCAATTATATCTCTGTAGATTTGAGGTATTTCTTCCACGAAAACAAACAAAAAAGAGCTAAGTAGTATAAAAATCCTGTCATTTAAAGTGTTTTAGACGAACGATAGTGAGTTTAAAATGTATCGAGAATGACTTTAAAAAGTGCTAAATAATGAAACTTGTATTCGCAACCAACAATCCCAACAAACTTAAAGAAGTACAAGCTAAACTTCCTCAATATGAAGTTATATCTCTTAAAGAATTAGGAGTAACCGAAGACATTCCCGAAACTGGCGATACCTTGGAAGAAAATGCTTTGATAAAAGCGCGTTATTTATACGAGAGATTTAATTTAGATTGCTTTGCAGACGACACAGGACTTGAGATTGAAGCTTTGAACAATGAGCCTGGTGTTTACTCGGCACGTTATGCTGGTGGAGAACGATCATCTGATGCAAATATGGATAAAGTATTATCTAAGTTAGATGGAAAAACAAATCGTAAAGCGAGATTTAGAACTTCCATTGCGCTTATCCAAAACGGAAAAGAAACCGTAATGGAGGGAATTGTAAATGGAGAAATTTTATCAGAAAAAATAGGCGAAGACGGTTTTGGTTACGATCCTATTTTCCAAGCTGATGGTTTTGACATTTCCTTTGCCCAAATGGATATGGAAACTAAGAATAGAATTAGCCACAGAGGTTTGGCAGTAGATAAGTTGGTTGAGGTTTTAAAGAAATAATATGAATAAGAGTAAATTACGTGAAATTTTAATCTCAAATTTTGATAATATTTTAGTGCCTTGGAGATTTGAGAAGTTTAATAATAGATTATATTTTTTCTCACGAAAAAATGAGGAAATATTTGATTACATTAAAATTCAAGTTAATCTTAACAAAGGTAGTTTATGGTGTTTTTTGGTTTCTAATAAAAGTAAAATTATGACTGAAAGTTATATCTTTAATGACGAAAGAACTCTTGGGGAGTATTTAATTAATTCAAGAATGAAATCTGAAAATTTTCCATCAAATATTAATTATAATTTTGAAAACACTTACGAAAGTTTTCAATCTGCCTGTGAGAACCTTATAACTGATTTATCTTCTGATGGAGAAGCTTTTTTCAAAAATGCTCATTCAATAATAAGAAAATGAATTAATAAATTTAATTTATGAATCCTTTCACAAAAATATCTCAAACTCACATCACCCAATTCATAGAATTAATTGAAAAAGAAAATGTATTCTTTAAGCAAGAGCAATTAAATCAATTTGGGCATGATGAAACTGAAGATTTAGTTTTTCCTCCTGAAGTTGCTTTAACTCCAAGAAATACGGAGCAAGTAAGCGAAATAATGAAATATTGCTTTGCCGAAAATCTTCCTGTAACACCAATGGGTTCACAAACAGGATTAAGTGGTGGAGCACTTTCGGTTCATGGTGGAGTTGGATTGAGCATGAAGAAAATGAATGCAATTGTGGAGTTGGATGAAAAAAATCAACAGATAATTGTAGAACCAGGGTTAATAACCGAAGAATTACAAAATGCTGCAATAGAAAAAGGATTATTCTACGCACCAGATCCATCTAGCAAAGGAAGTTGTAGTATTGGAGGAAACCTTGCCGAGAATGCGGGCGGACCAAGAGCTGTGAAATACGGAGTAACAAAAGATTGGGTTTTAAATTTAGAAGTAGTTCTTCCAAATGGAGAGATCATTTGGACAGGTTCTAACACATTAAAAAACTCTACAGGATACAACTTAACTCAACTTATGGTTGGTAGCGAAGGAACACTTGGAATTATTACCAAAGCAGTTCTTAAACTAATACCATACGTCCCTAACAATGTTTCAATGTTGGCACAGTTTCCTAGCTCAACAAAAGCTTGCGAAGCAGTTTCGGCCATATTTAGAGCAGGAATAACTCCGTCAGCATTAGAGTTTATGGAAAGAGATGCTTTGGATTGGATAATGAAATTTGATGATTCGGTAAGTATTAAAATTGACGATTCTACCCAAGCCCATTTACTTATTGAAATTGATGGAACTAACATGGATATCATTTACCAAGAATGTGAAAAGGTTGCTGAGGTATTAGAACAATTCGAATGCGGAGAAATTCTTTTAGCTGATAATGAAGCTCAAAAGGACGAGATTTGGAGAATGAGAAGAAGAATTGGTGAAGCAGTAAAATCTAATTCCGTTTATAAAGAAGAAGATACAGTAGTCCCAAGATACGAGCTTCCTACCCTACTTTCTGGAGTAAAAGAGATTGGTAATAAATTTGGTTTTAAATCGGTATGTTACGGACATGCTGGAGATGGGAATCTACACATAAATATCATTAAAGGTGAATTAACCGACAAACAATGGAACGAAGAATTACCTGTTGCTATTAGAGAAATATTTGAGTTAACAGTTTCGTTAGGAGGTACATTATCTGGTGAACATGGAATTGGTTACGTTCAAAAAAACTACATGGATATCGCTTTTAGCAAAGTAGAATTGGGATTATTGAAAAGTATAAAAAATGTGTTTGATCCCACTGGGATTATGAATCCTGGGAAGTTGTTTGTATAGATTTATATCAGGGCTCCATTGTCATTCCAAACTTTTACCCTGAGCGGAGTCGAAGGGTGATTTGGAATCTAAAGTTCTACATTTTTATTTCCTATTATAATTGCTATATCACAACACTAAGTTTTTAATAAAAATTTAAACCTTTGTTTTCTTTTTGTCAAACACTAGATTCAAAATCAAGTTTGGGATGACAAATGAATACAAAAGATTTCACATTTTGATTCTTGTCTACGCAGGAATGACAGATAAAGAGGTTTAAAATCATGAAAAAAAGATATAAAAAAACTCCCAACTTTCGAAGGGAGTTTTTTTAAATAAATAAATTGAAACCTATTTGTATACAGACTCTTTTTTGTAAGCTGTAGTAAGCATGTAATAAAACATTGCTCTGTATTTGTTTCTGTTAGAAGATCCAAAAGTATCAACTACTTTAGAAATTGCTCCATCCAAATCATCTTTTTCAGTCAATCCTAATTTTCCAATTAAGAAATTGTTTTTAACTGTTTCTAGTTCTTTTGGATCAGAACCTGCAACAGTAGATGCATCTTTGTTGTAAATAGAAGGTCCACATCCTTTAGCTACCTTAGTTAATAAAGCATCATCAAAACTTACTCCGATTTTTTTAAATTCTGCTCTGTATGTATCCATACACTCATCAAACTTTCCCATTTTTGTTTATATTTTTTAATTAATAATTATTTTACATATCCAATTTACTCACTAATTTTGAATTTCTGAATTATTCTAGGTTCTTTTTTTTTGCATTAACTATTTCTTAACGAAGAAATAGAATTCCACTCCATTTCTAGTATTAATAACTAACTTTGCCACTGAAAGCAAGATTTTCTATCGCTTCAAATTTATTTTGAAGAGGAAAGTCCGGGCATCACAGAGCAACATACTTCCTAACGGGAAGGGTTTCGAGCAATCGAAATACAGATAGTGCCGCAGAAAATAACTACCTCGCTTGCGGGGAAAAGGTGAAAACGTGAGGTAAGAGCTCACGAATTATGCTGGTAACAGTATAGTTGGGTAAACCTTATGTGATGAAAAACCAAATAAACCAGAGCCTGAGAGCTGCTCGCTCAATTCTGGAGGGTAGGTTGTTGGAGACTGTGAGCGATTGCAGCCCTAGATAAATGATAGACATCTCACCTAGGTGGGTAAACAGAACCCGGCTTACAAATCTTGCTTTTATTTTTATTAAAACCTTACTCCTATCTTGGCATTTAATTGAATGCTGTAATAGTTTCTATCAATAGGTTCCGATAAGGATAAATTATTAAGTCCCATCCTGAAAAACGGTTGAAATCCTAAATAAAGTTTCTCGTTAAATTGATAATTAAATTCTGGACTCAATAAGTAATTCCAAACCACTTGCTGGGATTGAGCTACTTGCACAGAAACTAAATTTTCATCAATGAAGCTTCCACTACTTTGCGTCAAAAGCCCAACACTCACTCCCGTATTTAATCCAAAACTCCATTTATTATTCGTTTTGTAATACCCAATGAGCAAAGGAAGTTCTACATACGAAAAAGTAACTTTTCCGCTACTATTGAGAGGTGTAGAATCTTCCCTAGCAGTTTGTTGGGCGACAAAAGCAGAGTCTAAAGTAGTGTCCATTCTTATTAAATAAGGAAGCCAAGTTCCGCTTGGTTGATAAAAAATAGAATCAATTGTAGGATTATAAACCGAATCAAACCCTTTGAATTGCTGAAAATCATCATACACTGTAGATGAAGAATAAGAGTTGTTACTTCCATAAGAAATGTAAGTCAATCCTGTTCCCAACTTTATTTTATCAGTAACAAATCGTTCCAGCATTATTCCACCAGTATAGTTT
This sequence comes from uncultured Flavobacteriales bacterium, assembly GCA_938009745.1. Lineage (GTDB taxonomy): Bacteria > Bacteroidota > Bacteroidia > Flavobacteriales_D > CAJJDF01 > CAJJDF01. Next base: position 41,330 of record CALLII010000003.1, on the reverse strand, counting down.
GTCAAGTAATTTTCTTCTTCGGTTCTTTTGGTTAAATACTCTTGATTAGTCGAATTATCCAATCGAGAAATGCTAAAATTAACTCCACTCAATGCAGATACTTGCCATTTATCCCTAGTCCTAGCTTCTTCTAGTTTAATAGAAACTGAATCGGCTTGAGTCACTAAATCTAATGTGTCACTAGTTATTATACTGTCAGTAATTGGTATATTATCTTCCTTATTAATCGATTTCTGTGGTTCTACTGAATCAACTAACGCTTTGTTATCCGCAGTTATAATTGGTGTGTTTTCTTGATTTTTAGTTTCGTTAGCTTTGTTAATAAGAGGAACCTCATTTTGCTCACCTCCTACTGATTCCAACTTGTTTTCAGAAGCAACTTTACTTATCGGATCTACTATTTCAGTTTTTAATAGAGTTTTATCAGATTTTTTAATTGTCGATAAAGCAGCATTATTTTTATCCTCATCCTGATTCTTTACTTTATTATTTGGAGACTTTAAAGCTAAATCCCCCTTTTTTGAATCAGATTCAGTTGATAAATTCACCTTATCAATATCAGTTACTTTAGTTTCAGTCGTATTTTTCTGAAGTAGATTCTGAGAACTTCTATTTTTAAGTTGATTTGTATTGATTGTTCCGTTAGTGTTTTCTGAGTTAAACACTTCTTTTTTAATCGATTCAACTGAGATTTTTTGTGCAACTTCAGTCTTAATCTCCACTTTATCTTTTATAGAAACCTCACTGGATACTGTTACAGATTCTTGAAGTAAATTTCTATTTATTGACTCTTTTTCAGATAAATCTATTGCTTTTACAACCTCCGATTCAGATTTTATTTGTGCATTTACTATTTCTTTGTTTCCTTCTATAGTTGCCAATTCATTTAATTCTCCTTTTGGATAGAGAAAATAACTCCCACCAATTAACAATAATAAAAGAACTGCCAGATAACCGAAATAACCTCTTTTCTTAGCAGGCCTTTGGTCATTCAGTTTATTGGTTAAATCATCTAAGTACTCAGGTTTGAGTTCATAGTTAAATTGTTCCTGATTCGATATGTCTTTCAAATCCTTGTCTTTCATTGGTTGTTATACTTGGGTAATAATTCCTTTAATTTCTTTTTCCCAGTTTTCAAATGCCATTTAGAAGTTTCGGTTGATATGTTTAACACCTCCGAAATATCTTCGTGATTATGTCCTTCCAAAAGGTACATTTTTACTACATTTTTGGTTGCATTTGGTAATTTATCCATTGCAGCCACAATTTGTTCTTTATCAATAACTATATCCTCTTGTAATTCTTCATTTCCTGTTTCCAAATTTTCTATTTCATCAGTTATCAAAATCGATTCCTTGTATTTTTTTGTCTTTCTTAATTCGTCAAGTACTGTTCTGGTCACAATAGTTCTCGACCAAGTTATAAAACTGAATTCATTGTTATACCTATCAATACTGTCACACATTTTAATAAACGAATCATTTACACAATGTGCGGCCTCTGATTCATTTGTAAAATATTTCATAGCCACTCGCATCCAATATTGAAAACACTTTTTGTATAATTCCAATTCAGATCTACGGTCTCTTTTTTGAATTTTCTTTATAGTTTTCTTGTCAAGTTTCAAATTCTATGAAATAAACTAGCCATGCTTTAATAAAAAGCACGGCTAGTAAATAAATATTAAACTGTTTTGTTATTTAACAATCTGCATACGTTTTGTTACTACACTTGCTCCATCTTGTAACTGAACTACATACATTCCTTCGTTTAAGTTACTTGTATTCAGCTGTATTCTGTTATTTCCCGAGAATACACTTTGATTCACGACCTGAATTTCAGCTCCTTTCATATCAATTACTTTTATCGATAAATTGGTGTTGTTTGCCGATTCAAATTCTATTATTGCGAACTCATTAGCTGGGTTAGGAAATAGTTTAAGGCTATTAATAGTTGAATTCTCTTCTATTGATAATGCCGAATTTCCAGTATTAACAGTAAATGATGATCTTACATTACCAGTAGAATCTACAGTTAACGTATCACAGTATGTACTTGTACAAAGTCCTGTTCCTGTCCCTGAAGTTACAGTTAAACAAACATTGTAACTTCCGTGAGTACTGTAAGTGTGCCTAACATTTAATCCTGCTTGTGGAGCTGATCCATCACCAAAATCCCACGAATATGCTAAGCCTGTTCCTGTAGAGTTATCTACCAAAACAACTTCATTAGGAATTGGTAAACTAGTAATAGGATCTACTGCCTGAAATTTAGTGAAAGAAGCATTACAGGGTAAAGCAGGACAATAGTCCATAGTTATAAATGTTATATTATAAGTTGTTACACCTGGTGTAGGTGAATTCCAATCTGCTATTTGTGTTCCATGGCAATTATAAAATAATATTCTTATCATAAAAGGTCTTGTAGTAACATTTTTAGATGCCTGGTAAGTACCTGTTGTTGAAATTGTTAATACTGAATCAATAATCACACTGTCTACTTCCAAGTACATCATTAAGGGACCAGTGGTACTAGTCACGTTTCCATTGTAATTAATTGTAAATTGCCCGAACATCATAGATGCTGAGAATAGAAAAGCTGAGATTAGTAAAATTTTTTTCATGGCTATTTGTTTTTAATATTGATTTTAATTAATAATTTGTTTCTTATGTCCTTATTTACGTAAGTCATTTTGAATTGGGGTGGAAAAATTATGAATTATTTTAAAAGATGGATTCCAATACCGCAATCTAAACATCTTTTTTTTATGCAGTAATAGTTATGACAATGAATTATTCCTTGGGTTTGCAATGCAGAATCTAAACCTATTTTATCTGTGAATAATCTGGTGATTTTATTATCCTCCGCAGGAAGTTCCTCCAAAATATCAAGAGCTTTTTCTTTGTAATCTAAATCGTCTTTATAACTCCCATATAAATACATAAACGGAGCTATAGTATTTATGATAATAGAATTAATAAGGGTTTTACCTATAGATTTCTTTATTGGTTTACTTTCATTTTCAAAGGTATAATGAGTATGCCAAAATCCTGAATTTATCTCTATTCCTAGTTTTGGAACTATTTCTTTATAAGAAATATCTTTTTTGATAAAGCTACTAAACAAAGAATCATTGTTTTTTAGCATTTGTCCTAGTTGAGCTAACCTTAAAGTTGGGAAATTGGATGGGCGCATTTTAGAAAACTTCCAGAATTGACTGTTTATGGGAGTTAGTGAGTTTTTTTGTTGATGAAACTGATATTCATTACTTAGCGATTTATGATATTCATTTCCTATAATCTCTTCTTCTAAAAATCCAGCTTGTCCAAATAGTAAGCTTTCAATAGCTAAATGATTATTTCCTAGTTTTGTAAATAATTTACAAGGAATATTCTTTGCCATTTCTTCCATTCCAAAAGCATTTACTTTCATTCCTAAGCTTTTTGCAAATTGTTGAAAGAAAACTTGTTCCCAATCGTAGTTTAAAGTTTCAAGTTGATCTTTAATATGCTCAGTCTTCATCTCTAGTCGCTCAACTATCATTTGATTAAGATGCGAACTAATTGTTATTTCAGGAACTTTATCTAGCGATTGTAAGCAAGGAATAGGATTAAAAATAAACCTAGAGTAATTTTCAAATTCCGAATAATTAAGCCTGTTTTTTAATTCTAAAGTAGGAATAATAGCTCCAGAAGTAGTTTTAATTTCTTTATCATACTTATAAACCACATGCAATATAACCGAGTCATAGGCTTTATCAGTTTGATGATTGTGCTTAATCCAATCACCAGAATTAATGTGAATTTCAATATTTCCAGCCCATAAAGTATCTCCAATTTTTACTTTCCCTTCAGAAAAATCAGGTCCTGAATCATGATTGTGAATTCCAAAATTTACAATCTCTAATTTATCGCCACCAATAGTAATCAATTCGTTAGAATCGAACAATTTGTATTTCCAGATATAGTGTAAATAATCTTCTGTCATGGTAGCTATTTCATTCAAATTCTATAACTTAAACTCATATAAACTTAGTTAAAATTCATTAATCTCAGTTAATTAATTGTGTTAACCTTTTTTAACATGAGACTCAGAATATATACGAAAGCCTTTAGTTTAAGCTAAAACAAAAAATTATTCCCCTATGAAAAACTTAAAACACAACATCTTTTTTAAAATTGGTATCATCTTCGTTCTAATCTTAGTATTACTGATTCCTGCCGTAATGGTTCAATCTCTTATCCATGAAAGAGAAAGTACTCACCAGTCGGCTATAAATGAAGTGAGCGAAAAATGGGCAAAAAGCCAAACTATTTCTGGACCTTATATTTCTATTCCGTATTATAAATACGTTAAACAATTTTCGGAGCAAACTAAAGAATATAAGCTAGTAAAAATAAAAGACTACTTGTATTATATGCCCGAAACCCTAAACATAACTGGTGATGTTAAAAATGAAAAACGAAAAAGAGGTATCTATGAAATTGTAGTTTACGATTCGGAATTAGACATTAATGGTTCGTTTGCTAAGCTGGATATTAAGCAACATAATATTCCAGAAGAAGATATTTTGTGGGAAAATGCAACTCTTAATATTGGAATCACAGACCTAAAAGGAATTGAAAACCAAATAGAACTAAAATGGGATACAACCTCTACTCTATTTAAATCTGGAACAAGTACCAATGATTTAGTTTACAATGGAATAAATGCCGAAATCCCTGTAACTATGGATTCTAATACTTACAAATTTTCATTGAAACTAGGGCTTAAAGGAAGTCAAGCGATTTACTTTACACCATTAGGAAAAACAACTGATTTAGTTCTTACTTCTGATTGGAACGAAAGAAGTTTTGGTGGCAACTTCGTTCCAGACACCAGCGAATTATTAGCCAAGGGAGGTTATAAAGCGCACTGGAATATTATTCATTTAAACCGAAACTTCCCTCAAAGTTGGATTGGAAACAAGCATAGCATTAGCAACAGTTTATTTGGAGCAGATCTTATTATACCTGTTGATAATTATCAAAAATCATATCGAGTAGCTCGTTACGCGATTTTGTTCTTAGTATTAACATTTATGGTATTTTTCTTTGTTGAAATGCTAAAGAAAGTTTTCATACACCCAATTCAGTATTTATTAGTTGGTATCGCAATTGTAGTTTTCTATTCATTGTTACTCGCTTTTAGTGAGCATATCTCTTTTAACTTAGCGTATATTATTTCTGCTATTCTCACACTAGCACTTATCACATTTTATATCTCAACAAGTGTAAAATCGAAAGAAATTGGAGTCCTTACTTTTGGCCTTTTAACAATTCTTTATACTTTCATATTTACTATCATTCAAGTTCAAGATTATGCATTGCTTATAGGGAGTGTAGGTGTATTTGTAATCCTTGCATTTGTCATGTACTTCTCTAGAAAAATTGATTGGTATGACATCAAAATAGGTAAAGATGAAGAAGAAAATTCAAAAGAATTAATCTCATAATTTACCTCTAAATAAAGATAATATGCATTTAAAATAGTAGCTGTAGTTTCTGGGTAACATTATTCAATTTGAAGCGTAGGTATATATGAAACCGAGAAACTACATTTATGAAAAACATATTCTTATCCTTACTAATTTTAACTTGTATTAACTTTGCTAACGCTACTAATTTTGTGTCAAATAATGATGCTGAAAACGTAATAGCAACTATTTTCTTTGATTCTGAAAACAAGACTATTGAAATAAATTTGGACTCCAAAAAAGAGGAGTTAGAGAGCTTTTATACCATATTAATAAAAGATAAAAACGGAAAAACAGTAATGGATTTTGAAACTAACGTTTCATACAACTTAATTAATGTATCGGTATTCAAAAAAGGAACCTATACTTATGAGGTAAGAAATGGTGAATCAAAAATTCAATCTGGAGATTTTAAGATCAAAGGAATTTGTAATCATTAATACCCGTATCTCTCTTTCCAAGTAGCTCTTAAGTTTTTTCTCATTTCATTTTCTCTGGTATTATTACCAGGTTCAAATAGTTTTGTTCCAGATATTTCTTCTGGAAAAAACTCTTGATTTACAAAATTCCCTTCGTGATTGTGAGCATATTTATAATTAGCTCCATAATTCAACTCCTTCATTAATTTAGTAGGTGCATTTCTTAAATGCAGAGGCACAGGCAAGTTCCCAGTATCAGTAACTAATTTTTGAGCGTCAGTAATTGCCAAATAACTAGCATTACTTTTAGCTGAACAAGCTAAATAAGTTACACATTGAGATAAGATTATTCTAGACTCAGGAAATCCGATAATATTAACAGCCTGAAAGCAATTATTTGCCATAATAAGTGCTGTTGGATTGGCATTACCTATATCCTCAGAAGACAAAATCAAAAGCCTACGAGCAATAAATTTAGCATCTTCTCCCCCTTCAATCATTCGAGCTAAATAATACAAAGCCGCATTGGGGTCACTTCCTCTTATTGACTTAATAAATGCTGAAATCACATCATAATGCTGTTCACCAGATTTATCATAAAGAATAGTTTTATTCTTTATCAAACTAGATACAAGCTCATTATCCATTTTAATTTTTCCTTCTCCCGCACTATTAATTACTAATTCTAATAAGTTTAATAACTTACGTGCATCACCTCCAGACAAACCAATTAAAGCATCAGTTTCTATTACTTCAATGTCTTTTTTTGATAGAACTACATCTTCAGTAACAGCTTTTTTTATCAAATCATCTAGATTTTTTTTAGAAAAATGTTCCAAAACATATACCTGACTTCTGGATAATAATGCAGGTATAACCTCAAACGAGGGATTCTCGGTAGTAGCACCAATTAAAGTAATAATTCCTTTTTCTACAGCTCCTAACAATGAATCTTGCTGAGATTTACTAAATCTGTGAATTTCATCTATGAACATAATGGCATTACTACCACCAAACATACCTTGATTTTTTACTTTATTAATTATGTCACGTATATCCTTAACCCCAGAATTAATAGCACTGAGCGTATAAAAAGGTCTTTTGAGTTCATTGGCAATAATATTAGCCAAAGTAGTTTTACCAACTCCTGGTGGGCCCCAAAGAATAAGAGATGGAATAAATCCAGAATCTATTGCTTTACGCAAAGATGCACCTTCGCCAACAAGTTGCTCTTGACCCATATAGGTATCCAGAGAAGTAGGACGAAGTCTTTCGGCAAGTGGGATCTTATTCATCTACTCCTTTTTGTTTTTCTGGAAAAACCTCTTCTTCACTTTGTTTCCATCTGTTGTGTGACCAAAGCCAATATGCCGGGTCGTTATAAATCGTTTTTTCCAATTTATCTACAAATAGTTGCATCATTTCACCTTTTTCCAAAGATGCAGGGTCTTCAGTAAGTTCATGATATTTTATAGCAAACCGTCCTCTCTTTTCCCTAATTATTTCGCAATAAACTACTGTCCAGTTAAACTCTTTGGCATATTTTTCTACTCCATATAAGAAAGGAGTTCTTTTGCCCAAAAATGTTGTCCAATGAGCACCCTGTGGATTAGAAGGCCATTGATCTGATCCAAAAATTATTGAGATTGGATTTTTGTTTTCTTTTAGAAAATAAGTCTTAGTTTCTTTCATGGAAATCATATTCATTCCATAAGCACCTCTTGTTGATACGATTTTAGCATCAAAAAATTTATTCTTTAATGGTTTATAAATACCATATTGTTCGTGTTTTGAGACATTACCTGCTGCAACTGCAAACATTTCCCAGTTTCCATAGTGCCCACCAACTGTAACAATAGATTTTCCTTTATCGTAAATAGCGTCTATTAGTTCAACATTCAAAAATTTAACTCTTTTCTTTATCTGTTTTTCAGAAACAGTGAAATTTTTAATAGACTCTACTATTAAATCAGTAAAATGAAGATAAAATTTTCGGACTATAGTTTTTTTCTCTTTTTCAGATTTATCTGGAAAAGAACTATATATGTTCTTTACAATTACCTTTTTACGATAACCCAAGACATAATATAAAATCACAAACAAAAAATTTGAAATCCCATACAGCACAAAATACGGCAATACCGAAAGCGGAATAATAATTAAATAGTATAGAATTTTTGAGCCCATAGTTGTTATCAAAGATAAAAAATAGCGTGCTATTAAACGCTAAAGTAATAAACAAAAAAAATCCTCTTGATTACTCAAGAGGATTTTCAATTTCTGTTCCAAAGAAATTAATTCACCTTATTTTTTTAAATTATCTACTACTGCTTTAAAAGCTTCTGGGTGATTCATTGCTAAATCAGCCAATACTTTTCTGTTCATAACCATTCCAGATTTGTTATATGCACCCATAAAGGTTGAATAACTCATTCCGTTAAGTCTTGCAGCTGCATTTATTCTTAATATCCATAGTTTTCTGAAGTTTCTTTTCTTCTGCTTTCTGTGGATGTAAGAATAAGCCATTCCTTTTTCCACTGCATTCTTTGCTACAGTGTAAACATTTTTTCTCTTACCAAAGTATCCTTTGGCAGCTTTAATGATTTTTTTTCTTCTTTTACGTGAAGCTACGCTATATGTAGTTCTTGGCATTTTGTTAATTTTTTTTAGTAGTCAGTGCTCTTGTGAGACTTTGTTTTACTGAATACTTGGTGTTAATAATTGAACCTGATTTTTTTAGTGTATTAGATACACAATTGTTTCTTAATGTTAGCTACATCTGATTTATGAACCAAAGTTGCTTTCGTTAAGTTTTTCTTTCTTTTGTGAGCCTTTTTAGTCAAAATGTGACTTTTAAAAGCATGCTTTCTTTTCAGTTTTCCTGTACCAGTTACCTTGAATCTTTTCTTGGCACTTGATTTTGTTTTCATTTTTGGCATAATGCTAAAATTTTGTTTTATGGTTTATTTTTTCTTTGGAACTAAGTTTACTATCATTTTTTTACCTTCCATCTTTGGCATGGCTTCTGGTAATCCATACTCTTCTAGTTCATCTACGAACTTAAGCAAAAGTACTTCTCCCCTTTCTTTAAACACAATTGTTCTTCCTTTAAAGAATACAAAAGCCTTAACCTTTGCACCTTCCTGTAGGAATTTTTTTGCGTGATTTAATTTAAAATTAAAATCATGCTCATCTGTGTTAGGACCAAATCGTATTTCTTTTATTACAACTTTGGTTTGTTTCGCTTTCAAAGCTTTTTGCTTCTTCTTCGAATCGTACAAGAATTTCTTGTAATCTATTATTTTACATACTGGTGGATCAGCTTTAGGAGATATCTCTACTAAATCTAATTCCATCTCATCTGCCATTTTAAGGGCTTTTTCTAATGAGGCAACTTGCGGTTCAACATTATCACCAACTAGACGTACTTCTCTTGCACGAATCTTGTCGTTAATCTTGTGGGGGTCTTCTTTTTTTACGTACCGCCTGTTTCTATTGTTGTTTCTTAACGCTATGGCTAATAAATTTTAATTAATATTTTATTTGTTCTTCAACTTCTTGTTGAATCTTTTTTGCAAATTCTTCTAGTGTAAAACTACCTAAGTCACCCTCTCCTTGTTTCCTTACAGCCAGCACATTATCGCCTGCTTCTTTCTCTCCTATAATCAACATGTAAGGAGTCTTTTCTAACTCAGTGTCACGTATTTTTTTACCAATTTTCTCGTTCCTATCATCTACGAGGGCACGAATATCGTAATTTTTTAATGATTTAGAAAGGTTTTGACAATAATCATTATATTTTTCACTTAACGGTAAAATAGCTACTTGTGTTGGTGTTAACCATAAAGGAAACTTACCTGCACAATGTTCAATCAGTACAGCAACAAATCTTTCCATAGATCCAAATGGAGCTCTATGAATCATTATTGGTCTATGCTTCTGATTATCAGCACCAGTATATTCTAATTCAAATCTTTCTGGTAACGTATAATCTACTTGAATTGTTCCCAATTGCCAGCTTCTTCCAATGGCATCTTTCACCATAAAATCAAGCTTAGGTCCATAAAAAGCAGCTTCACCATATTCTATAACGGTATTTAATCCTGCTCTTTTTGTTGTATTGATAATAGCTTGCTCTGCTTTTTCCCAGTTTTCATCTGTTCCTATATACTTATCTCTGTTGTCTTTATCTCTTAAAGAAATTTGAGCAGTATAATCTTGAAAATCTAGTGATTTCAATACATACTTAACAATATCAATCACTTTTTCGAACTCCTCCTCTACTTGATTTTCCATACAGAAAATGTGAGCATCATCCTGAGTAAACCCTCTAACACGAGTTAATCCATGAAGTTCTCCACTCATCTCATATCTATAAACTGTTCCAAACTCAGCATACCTCACTGGTAAATCTTTGTATGATTTTGGAGATGATGCATAAATCTCACAATGGTGGGGACAGTTCATTGGCTTTAATAAAAACTCTTCGTCCTCATTTGGAGTTTTAATTGGCTGAAAAGAATCAGCTCCATATTTTTCGTAATGACCTGAAGTAACATATAAATCTTTATGCCCAATATGCGGAGTACATACTTGATCGTATCCTGAGTCATCTTGAGCTTTTTTCAAGAAATTGATTAATCTTTCTCTTAAAGCAGTACCTTTTGGTAACCACAATGGCAAACCAGCTCCTACTTTTTGTGAGAAAGTAAAAAGCTCCAATTCTTTACCAAGTTTCCTGTGATCTCTTTGTTTAGCCGCTTCTAATCTTTCTAAATATTCAGTTAACTCTTTTGCTTTAGGGAACGTAATTCCATATATACGAGTAAGTTGCTTATTCTTTTCATCACCTCTCCAATAAGCTCCTGCAACACTTAGTAGCTTTATGGCTTTAATTGGACCAGTATGTGGCATATGAGGTCCTCTACATAAATCTGTAAAGTTTCCTTGAGTATACATTGTTATTGTTCCGTCCTCTAGCTCGTTTATTAGTTCTAACTTGTAAGGATCTTCTTTTTCAGTAAAATAAGCCAAAGCATCAGCTTTCGAAACCTCTTTTCTTTCAAAAACTAGTTTTTGTTTAGCTAATTCTTTCATTTTATCTTCTACTTTTTTCAAATCATTCTCTGAAAAAGTGTAATCCATAAAATCTATATCATAATAGAATCCATTTTCGATTGGTGGACCTATTGCTAATTTTACTCCAGGATAAAGAAACTCTAGTGCCTCAGCCATTAAATGGGCAGATGAATGCCACATGGTTGCTTTTCCTTCTTCATCATTCCAGGTTAATAAACTCAAAGTAGAATCTTCGGTTATTGGTCTTGATGCATCCCAAACCTCTCCATTTACTTTTGCAGATAATACGTTTCTGGCAAGACCTTCACTTATAGAAAGTGCTACATCCATAGCAGATGTTCCCGAATCAACCTCTTTTATTGCGCCATCAGGCAATGTTATTTTTATCATAGTAGATTTTATTGGTTGCAAATATACTAATTTGTAAAAATCTTTAGATTAAAGAAAGAGGTATATTTTATACGTCATTTTTTTTAACTTCGCAAAGTTTTTAAACCAATTACTAACTAAAAATTAAACAATGGCAAATACTTCTGATGAACAAGATATATATTCAATATTAAATTCTAAGCTTACTAATTTTACAGCCGAATTTATAGCTTATTTACCAAAACTAATTGCTGGAGTTTTAATTCTGTGGCTGGGGTTAAAATTAGTTAAGAAATTAATGAAAATTTATGATGATAAATTTGCCGTAAAAAAATTATCAGAAGAAATTCGACCATTCTTTGGAAACATGTTAGATTTTGCCTTAAAACTAATTGTAATTTTTAGCGCAATTAGTGTTATCGGAATTCAAACTTCTTCATTTGCAGTATTGCTAGGAGCTGTTGGTTTTGCAGTTGGAATGTCTCTTCAAGGAAGTCTAGGTAATCTAGCATCAGGAATAATGATTTTAATTTTTAAGCCTTATAAAATAAATGATATTGTAAAAATTCATGGTGTAGAAGGAACTGTTGAACAAATAGATATTTTTAATACCATTGTAATTTCATATGATAACAAAAAAGTAATTATTCCTAATGGAAAAGCTATTAGTGATATTATTACAAATGTTACTGAGAAAGAGTTTTTAAGAGTTGATATGTTTATTAATCTTCCATACACAGAAAACTTTGAGCATGTTCAGCAAATAATTATGGATGCTTTTTTGAAAACAGAAAATGTATTACAAACTCCTGAGCCATTTATTGGAATAGAAGATTTTGATTCTCATGGAATGAAAATAGCTATTTTCCCTCATTGTAAGCCAGAACATTACTGGGAGGTTTATTATAGCTCAAAGGCTAGTGTAAAAAGAGCATTGGGTGAAAACAAAATCAAAATGGCCTATGTTGAAGGTGTTACTTTTGGAGAAATTGGATCTTAATTCTGTCTTCCTACTCCTCTAAAAAGGCTAATATTTCCTTTAAGGTCGGTTTCATCTAAACCTTCTAATCTTATGCTGTAAACCCTACATGCATAAAAGTAGACACCTTCAGAAACTGGTAACCCAGTCTCTTGATCATTTCCATCCCATCCTAAATCTGGGTCATTAGTTTTATAAACTATGTTCCCCCATCTATTATAGATAATAAATTCAATGCTATCCACAAACTTGTAGGGTAATAATGGAGTGAAGAAATCATTTATTCCATCACCATCTGGGCTAAATACATTTGGTAAAAAGTATATAGGACAATTATCCACACATACTACATTGCTTGGTGCGCTTTCATTATTATATTGTATTGAATCTAATGCTGTTATATAATAACACCCAGCTATTGAACCAAAATAATTATGATCAAATGTGGTATCGGTAGGGTCGTTTTTTGTTCCTATTTCAAAAAATGGACCTGCAGCTGTTGGCGAATAAAAAATACGGTAGCGTGTTACATCATCTGCACATGAATTATTTGGATTAGTCCAACTTAAATAATTTAATTCATCTTCACAATCATTATCGATAGTTAATACTGGTGGGCAAGGTGGAGTTAAATCTATTGGAGAATCGCATACTTCTTGAGAGAAATTTTCAATTGGATTTACTAAACTAGGGTCGGAATATTGACCTATACTCTTAACTTTGTAACAATAAGTTGCACCATTTATTAAGTTACTATCTACATATGTTTGAGATGTTGTAGTTCCAATTAAAGTAAAAACTCCACCAATAGAGTTACCTCTGTAGATTTCGTAATTCAAATTTGTCCAAGGAACAGTCTCTGTCCAGTTTAAAGTAATTTGATTATCATTAGGCGAAGTAGATAAAAATACTGAAGAAGCAGAGTTTGTTGCTCCTACTAATAAAGTATCTGGACCAACAATGTGATACATTTCTACTTTGTAGTTATTTGGCGTATTTTCTGTATTTACATTAGAGTGAACATATGTAGTATCGCTTAAATATAATTGTGCATAAACAGGAGTAGTATGTATAAGAGTATTTGCTCCTGTAAATCCACTTCTGTGGTATACTTTATATAAATATGGTGGAGGAAAATTCAATACTGTATCTAGTTCAGAAGCTTTTGCCCAAACTATTGAATCAATTCCCGAAGAAGAATTAGTGCTATTCACTGTTACATTAGTAATAATTGGAACATCCTTTAATAATTTAACACAACTCTCTGCTGAAAGACAACTCTCATAATCTATTGGGAAAATTGCAGTTACAGCATAGCAGTACTCCTCTCCTACTGCCAAAACAGAAGCATCAATAAAAGTAGTATCACCAATAGCATTAGTTTGACCAATTAAAGTATAACCCAAAGTGGTTGGTGATTGACCCGAACAACAATCTGGAATTGATCCTAATGCTCCTTTTTTACGATAAATTTTATAACCAATTGCATTAGTACAAGAAGTACTATTCCATAGTATATTTACTCTTCCGCTAAGTGGTGTTGCCAAAACTCCTGTTGGTGCAGGTGCTTTTACTACAATATTTACTTGTCTATAATCTGACAAGTTTACTGGGTTACCATCATCCTTAGCTTCAAAAAATACTTTGTAAGACGCTTGTCTAATATTATCACAACTAGTGTTCCAGGTAAATGTTGAGCTTACAGGAGACAAACTTGTTACAGAAGGAAAAGTAGCAGGGTTAGTTCCATTGAAAACACCACCTGTTCCAGTTAAAGTTATTCTATCTCCTACATTTGGGTCAGTTGCAGAAACAGGAAAAGTTAAAATATCACCTGCAACAACACATGTATCGGTTATAGTGTTAATGATAGGAGGATCATTTTGACAATTAATTACTGTCAGTTGCATGTCTCTAAGAACAGAGCCAACTTTAATTCCACTTCGCCATTCTGTAACTAAAATTGCAATATTAAATTCCCCAATCCTTGTTGGGTTAACCCAACATAAAGTTCCAGTTATTGGATTAATAGAAATTGTACCACCAAAGTTATCGGGGTATTGATAAACAGCAGGAGTTGCCATTGGATTACAACCCAATCCTAAGCAAGGAACAAGGCTGTAGGAAAGACTATCACCATCTGGATCAGTAGCTTGAGAATTGTAACAATATCTTTTATTAATGCAAGCAAACTCAGGACATGGGCAATCATTAAAAACAACCGAATTATTGGGTCCAATAAAAGGAGAAATAACTATTTCGGTTGCAATACAAAAAGGAAACTGATCGGAATTACTTGCTCCACCAATATTTACAATTCCTCCATTACGGTTAGGATCTTCCATTGTAACCCTAAAAGTACCAGCCCCGGCAAAAGTATGGTTGATTATATAAATATTTTTTTGAGCATCTTCACCTGGAATAGATGTTATAGTATTTCTTTGTACTGTATCCCTCCCTGTTCCATCACCCCAACTTATTTCTAATTCACTTCGGTCAGCTGGTGCACTGGTTTTGGTACAAGTTGTTATTGTGAACTGGTAAGTATTTCCAGAAATATGAACATAAGTGATTTCTCCCCCACGGTTATGAGTTGCTTCAGCTACAAAAGCTATAGTAATAAATAGGAAAGAAATAAGAAGTCTCATCAGATACATTATGTATTAATACGTTATAAACTTACTAAAATAAAAAACAAAGTATTTACAAATAGTATTAAATAAACGTTATTACCACAAAATTTATTATTTTTATATAATTAACACAACCATGATTTTTTTTTTACGTTTAAAAACAAAACGAATAACAATTATGAAAAACTTAACCCAACTCCTGAGCTTAGCCTTTATAATGGCAATGAGTATACAATTTGGCTATAGCCAAAGCACTGTTTCTAGAGAAGTATTGATTGAAGATACCTTGTTTCATTTTGAGCAAAATTACAATTTAGCACAAAAATTAATTGATAGTACATCAATAAAAAGTACATCAATTAATAACCAAGAGTTATTTAAAGAGTTCATCAGAAGAGATCAAAGTTCTTTTTTCATGAGTAACTTCAGTGCCATGCTTAATGGTACTATTAACTCTAGTTTTTTACAACAAACCTATGATGATAGATTTAACACTTTAAAAACTAGCCAAGCTTTAATGACTCGTTTTGCTAATTGGAAAATTGATCAAGCAAACAATTCTCACCAAGGCCACAATCATGGAACTGCGGAAGCAGGTAACTGTGATAATGTAGATTTTGAACTTGGAACATACCAACACTGGATTTTATCTAGAGGAAATGTTTTATGCCCAGCAGGTCATGCTGCAGGTTGTATACAAAATATTGTTCCAGGTACTACAGGTGTAGGTGCAAACCAAGAGCATAGAATTGTAACTGGAGGAAATGATGTAGATGTTGCAGCAGTTCCAAGATTAAATCCTAGAGGAGGAACATATTCTGTAATGTTGGGTGATGAAAATGGAGGTGCGGATGTAAGTATAATTAAGCATGTTGCAACAATTACTGCTGATAAACCATATTTTACTTACGATTTTGCGGTAGTATTTAATGACCCAAGTCATCCGGTTGCTGAGCAACCTTTCTTTTCCGTATCATTTTTAGATTCTAATGGATTACAAATCCCATCTTGTGGAAATTACTTTGTAATAACAGGTGGGTCAGTACCTGGATTTATTACAACAACAGGTGGTTCTGGTTTTGGAACATATAGATATAAACCTTGGAGTAGAATTACTGTTGATTTACTAAATTATGTTGGTCAAGATATTACTGTAGAGTTTGCGGTTGGTGATTGCGGTTATAGTGGGCATGGAGCTAGAGCTTATGTTGATGGAAACTGTTTTAAGCCAGAAATTAAAAAAACTCAGGATTGCCAAGGAATTTATTTAGAAGCAGACTCAGGTTATTTAGCTTACCAATGGTATGCTGGAAATCCTTTATTACCAATTGCTGGTCAAACTAACCAAGGATTCTACATTCCTGGACCTGGAATATACCAAGTGGAGTTAATTTCTGAATCAGGATGTACTTTACTTATTGATACTTTAATTAATTCAATTTACATTACACTTAACCAAACAATAACTCAAGTTGACCCTAGTTGTATAGGTGTAAATGATGGACAAATCACTATTAATGCCTACGGAGGTCAAGCACCATACACTTATTCTATAGACGGAGGAGCAACAATTCAAACCTCAAATACTTTTACTGGTCTAGCTCCAGGAGTCTATGCATGTATAGTGTATGATTCGGTCTGTTCCGATACGGTCACCTACAACTTGACTAATCCACCAAATATATTACCAAACTTATTAATTGAGGATGCCAAATGCTTCTCGGAATGTAATGGTGAAGTAGAAGCTTTCCCTAGTGGAGGGACTTCTCCTGGAGGAACTTACTTAGTAGAATTCAACAATGTATTTTCTGTAAGTAAGAGCCGAAATAATTTATGCTCAGGACCACATACAGTTAAAGTAACTGATGAAAATGGTTGTTTTACTATCACACCATTTGTAGTTTCACAGCCTGTACCTGAAGTGATTGATGCAATTATAGTTCAAGATGAGCAGTGTTTTAACTCATGTGATGGCTCCATAACCATAAATGATGCTACTGCTGTTGAGTATAGTATTGATAATGGAAATACATGGCAAGCAAGTAATGTCTTTAATAATTTATGTGCTCAGTCAGGTCCTTTTCAAGTTGCTATTTCAACTGCTGATGGATGTATTGGAAGAAGCGTAGAGATTGTTAACCAACCTCTTCCTCTTATAATAACTCCTATAGAAGATAGGTTTATATGTTTAAATAAATTTACAACATCTACTGCTGTTCCTGTGGGAGGTACAGCTCCATACTCAGTAACGTGGAGCGAAGGAACAACTGGATTTACTATGAGCACTAGTCCTGCTGTTAGTACTCCTTATTCAGCTACAGTAACTGATGCAAATGGATGTGTTTATACCGAAGATTTTAATGTTGGATTACATCCACAACCTAATCCAAACTTTACATTTGATCCAGGACCAACAACAGATGTATTTAATACTAAAGTTACATTTACTAATACAACTGATTATGGAGCACCATTAGATTATGAGTGGTACATAAGTACTTTTGAAACTTCAACTACAAGGGATATGTATTATGAATTCCCTACAAATGGTGGAAAATCATTTACTAATTGTCTTAAAGTTGAGAATGAGTTTGGTTGTAGAGATAGTATTTGTAAAAAACTTTATATTAAGTTTGAAGTTCTTTTATTTGTACCAAATTCATTCACGCCTAATAATGATGATTTGAATGATGTATTGAAACCTGTTGTTGAGGGATTAACTGAGGAAAGCTATAAGTTTATGGTATTTAACAGATGGGGACAATTAATGTTCTCTACTACTGACCAAACTGAAGGTTGGGATGGAACTTTTAATGGCGAAATGGTTAAAGAAGATGCCTATGTTTGGAGAATAGAAGGAATAACTAAAGAACTTGGCGAAGACTTCGAAAAAATGGGACATGTAACTGTTCTTAAAAAATTCTAAATTAAACCAATAAATTCAAAAGCCATCTTACTTATGTAAGATGGCTTTTTTTTGGTTTATACTTAACACCAAATTAGTATCTTTGCACGCATAGTAATGCTAAGTATAAAAAATAGACATGAACCAATATCAAAAAGTAGCCTTTTATACACTAGGTTGCAAACTCAATTTTTCTGAAACATCTACCATAGCTAGGCAGCTACAAGAGGCTGGTTTTGCTAAAGTGGAGTTTCAAGAAAGTGCTGATATTTATGTAATTAATACATGCTCAGTTACTGAAAATGCAGATAAAAAATGTAAACAACTAGTAAAAAAAGCATTAAACTTTAATCCTAATGCCTTTGTTGTAATACTAGGATGTTATGCTCAACTAAAGCCCGAAGAAATTGCTCAAATTCATGGAGTAGATTTAGTACTTGGTGCTCAAGAAAAATTTAACTTAACGGACTATCTTGATAACATTGAGAAAAATACTGCAGCAATAATTCAAAATTCTTCTATTAAAGAAACTAAAGAGTTTGTTCCTGGTTATTCTATTGATGATAGGACGAGAACTTTTATGAAAATTCAAGATGGATGTGATTATTTCTGTTCATTTTGTACCATTCCCCTAGCCCGAGGAAAAAGTAGAAATGCTTCTATTGATAAAACATTAGTTGAGGCAAAAAAAATAGCCCAAACCAAAGTAAAGGAAGTTGTACTTACTGGGGTTAATATTGGAGATTTTGGACAAGGTGGCGAAGAGAACTTTTATCAATTAATCCAAAAATTAGACAAAATTGATGGAATTGATAGATTTAGAATATCCTCTATTGAACCCAATTTACTTTCAACTGATATTATTGAGTTTGTTGCAAAATCAGATAAGTTTGTTCCTCATTTTCATATTCCTATGCAAAGTGGATCGGATGTGTTGCTAACAGCAATGCGAAGAAAATACGACAAGGCTCTTTACCAATCTCGTATTGAAAAAATAAAAGAACTAATGCCAGAATGCTGTATAGGTGTTGATGTAATTGTTGGTTTCCCTGGAGAAACTGATGAGATATTTGAAGAAACTTATCAATTTTTAGTTGATTTAGATGTATCCTACTTACATGTATTTACCTACTCAGAAAGAGCTAATACAGGAGCTCTTAAGATAAAAGAAGTTGTTCCTATGAATATTCGTAAAGAAAGAAGTAAAAGACTTAGAATCCTTTCTGAAAAGAAAAAAAGAGCATTTTATAAGTTTAATGAAAATAAAACTGAGGAAGTTCTGTTTGAAGCTGACCAAGAGCATGGAATAATGAATGGGTTTACATCCAATTATGTAAAAGTAAAAACTGCATACAATCCTTTAATTGTAAATCATGTAGCTCCTGTAAAAATGACTGAAGTAGATAGAGATGGATTAATGAAAATTGAATTCATAGAAAAAAGACAATTGACTGAACTTAAACACTTAACTAACTAATATGTATCCAACTCTTTATCATTTTTTTAAAGGTGCAATGGGAATAGAAATCGAATTCCTAAGAATAATTCCTATGTTGGGTTTTTGGATTGGAATTGGTTTTTTGGCAGCTAATTATTTTGGTGCAAAAGAGCTCAAAAGAAGAGAAGGACTTGGACTAATGAAGTCCCAAAAAAAGACTATAATAGTTGGTAAACCAGCTAGTATTATAGATTTAATTATAAATGGAGTTTATGGATTTATCATTGGATTTAAATTCATTCCATTATTCATGGATTCATCTATTTTTGGAGATTTCGTAGGATTTTTAATGTCTACCAAAGGTAATTTAGTAGCAGGTATACTAGTAGGATTAGGAATGGCTGCTTGGAAATATTGGGAAGCTAACAAAGAAAAGCTTGAAACACCTATTGAAAAGGAAATTGATTTTAGACCTCATGAACACATGGGAAACATTACACTTATTGGTATTGTAGGAGGAATTGGTGGTGCTTTAATATTTGCAACTTTGGAACAGCCAGCTTTAATAAGCGAATTTTTTGATGCTTGGAAAAATCAACCTACAATAGTTGTTGAAGGAAAAATTGTAAAGAATCCTGTTGCAAGTATTTCTCATTTATATAATGGGTTAACAGTTTATGGAGGTGTTATATTAGCTGTATTTGGTAATATATATTACTTCTGGAAAAATAAATTAAGTATCCCTCATTATCTAGACTCTTTAGGGCCTACAGTTTTATTAGCTTATGGGCTAGGGAGAGTTGGTTGCCAGTTAGCTGGTGATGGAGATTGGGGAATTGACAACTTGAACCCTAAACCAGACTGGATGGGATTTTTACCCGATTGGATGTGGGCTTATGATTACCCAAACAACATAAATAATGAAGGGATAGAAATAGCAAATAGCATTTTTCCAGATTACAACCATAAGTTAGCAACACCTGTTTACCCTACTCCTATTTATGAAATGATAATGAGTTTTGGTTTATTCGCAGTACTTTGGAATTTAAGAAAAAAGATAAATGTACCTATGATGCTATTTAGCTTATATGTATTATTTACAGGGGCTGAAAGATTATTTATTGAAAGAATAAGAGTAAACGTAGAATATGGAAACGGATTGACACAAGCCGAAATCATATCGGTTGCACTTATTGTATTAGGATTATTTGGAATGATTTTCTTTTATCTAAGAAATAAAAGAATGAATTCTCAATCTACTTTAACTGAATAGGACTTCTTATCTAAATACACGAAATTCATATTAGCTGTGTCTAAATATTTAAGGTAATAATTTGCTTTGTAAGGCTTTATTGAGCTATCAAATATTATTTTTTCATTAAGACTTGGAGTTAATTTATTAATCAACTTTATATTTTCTTTAGTTACTAAAGTAAAATCAGCAGATTTAAAATTAACATTGTCTTTATCTAATACTCTAACTCTTTTATCATTAAAAGTAAAAACACCTTTATATATCATTAGATGATCATCCTCAAAATCAATAGGTAGACTATCAATATCAAAATAAATTTTGTTAGTTATATTCTGGTTGTTCCAATTATTGTTAACATTAAACAGCATGCTACTCCAGTCTTCTTTCAATTTATTACTACTTATAAAATAAGTGCTTTTACCTGATACAAACTCAAAAACAGTTTCATTATTAATGGAGTAAAAAGTAATATTAGCTTGCTGTGTAGATTGATATTGTTCGTTAAGTTGAATGCCAAGAAACAGAATAGTTAGGATACCTGTAACGTATATTAACCTTACTTTTCGGTAAACCAAAGAAGCTAAATATGAAATGATTATCGCGTAAAGTAAAAGAGTCTCATTAAATGAGATGGCAATTTCTTCTATAAGCGAATATGCCATTTTCTCGGTAATATAAATCGCTTGGTTCAACACCCAAATAATTCCATTCATAGCTTTACCAATAACTAGTGAAAGCCCACCGAAAGGAGCGGTAACAAATAAAAATATTCCCAAATAAAAAATCCCTATTGCTGCTGGGATAACAATTAAATTACTGATAAAAAAATAGACTGGAAACTGATGAAAATAATGAAGACTTAAAGGGAATGTAGCTATTTGAGCAGCAATAGAAACACAAGTAATTGCCCATACTTTTTGTAGAAATATGTTCTTTACATAAATCAATTTGTACAGCTTTGGTTGAATATAGACAATACCCAAAACTGCTGAATAAGACAATTGAAATCCTACTTGGTAAATGATAAAAGGATTTATGAGAATAAGAACCAAGGCAGAAATAGCAAGAGTGTTGTAAATAGAGCCTTTTCTGTCAATTATTTTATCGCCAATAATAATGAATGTAAACATGGTGGCTGATCGCATAACTGATGCAGACATTCCAGTCATAAGAGCATAAAACCAGAGGATTGAAATTAATATTAGTGCAATCAATATTTTGCTATTCTTAATTTTAGAAAAAACTTTTAGCAAATTTGCCAAAAGCAAATAAAGAATTCCAACATGAAGCCCAGATACAGCTAATACATGCATTGCTCCTGCACTCGAATAAGACTTTACTAAGTCTTTATCTAAATTTTCGCGATAACCTAGTAAAAGTGCTGATGCTACTTTCAACTGATCTCCAACTATTCCATTTTCAGATAAGTAGCTGTATAATTTTTGTCTCATCTTTTGGGAAAAAGCTACTAAGTTATTTCCAGAATTAATTCCTGTTTGCTGCCAAGAAACTGAATCTAAAAATACCTGAGAGTTTATCTGATTAATATTTAAGTAATGTTTGTAATCGAACTGATTAGGATTTCTGGCACCTCCTACTCCATTCAACTTATTCTTTATTAGCAGTTCATCTCCATATTTTATACTAGTAGTTTTAATTCCTTTTTTGAAGTAGGCTAGTATTTTTCCAGATACTATTCTGTTAGAGTCTGAAACAATTTGCTTAACCTCAAGTATGGTTTTATAAGAGTTCTCTTTCTCTTCCAAATTGTCGCAAACCTTTACTAGCAAGTAATCGTTAGGATTGATAAATTGCGAATAATGTGTGTCCTTGAACTTATCTGTTCTTTGAATTGTGTATTGAAAACCAACAAAAAATAATAAAAGGTGAATGATTATTCCGCTTAATTTACGATACTTAAAACTTGAGAAATAAATTGTAATTCCGAAAACAAACAATAGAGCTATAGCGAAATATAGGGCAAAACTATTATTTAATTGTGAACTTACTGCCCCAATAATTCCAAGTACAAAAGGAAATACCAATCTTATCCCAGGATGATTTTGCCAAAATTTCATTGTTTAATATAATGAAATTTGAATACTTCAATTATCACTTATTATTTTTCAATCAAAAAAAGATAATTATGCATCCATTAAAACTATTACTAAAGTTCATTCCAAAAAAAAACTCTTTGCAATTAAGCAAAGAGTTAATAATTTGATTGTTAAAGCTATTTACAAGCTCACTAGATTAAATGATATACTTACATAAGGCATTGGGCTCATTCCGTTAAGGAAAGTGAACGTCTGCTCTCCAAAAAATCCCCTGAAGAATTCTTTGTTATCAGTTGCTGTTAAATCATCTACGTTAAATGAGTAATTAGCTATTACACCTGCTTGAAGTCCCATCCAATAAAAACCTTTAATTTGTCTTTGGTAATCTAATCTAAAACGAATTTCACTTCGTCTTAATTCCAAATTTTGGGCGTTAAACTCCGTATCATACAGTCTGTAAGTAGAACCTTCTAGCTCATATCCTACTAATAAAATATTTGTTGGGTTAAACTTTCTTCGGTAAGCAGCTTTTGCAGGAAATAGTATTTCTGTTCCCCATTTTCTGTTTTTAGAAGTATAATTATACATAATTATAGGGATATAGTTAAGTTCACCAGCCCTAAAAGTTCTAGATAAACCAATTCCCCATTGCAATCTATCATGAGGTCTTTTTCCCCATAGCAATGTAGAAGAAAGTCTTGTATTCTCTAGCTTAGGAATTGATCTTGAGTTTTTGAAAGTATAATTTCCATTCAACTCTCCCATTACCTGTAGAATTAAAAAATTCTTTTCTCCTAAAGGCTTAAAGATTGTTGTGTTAAGATTTACGCTTGTAAGCCCTTTTTCTAATTCATCTATAAACCTACTGTGATCTCCGGTATCTATATTCTGTGCATTAAATCGAGCTTGATTAATACCTCCACCCATTTGCCAAACAATACTTGATTTAGATACCACAGGAATATTAGCATTTATTCTTAATCCATTGTAAAATACACTTCCACTTGTAGTTGTGTTTCCTGCAACAGAATCAGGTGCATAATTTCCTTCTTGAGAAGTAGTCAGTTTTCCAGCTGCAGCAAAATCATGACCTATAGAGATAAATCTATTAGGACTTAAATCAAAAATTTTGGGACTGCAATAGGTTGTTATTTGACCTACATCTTCTACATCATCATACATGCTATAATCTTCCTCATCCTCTACTATGGTATCGTTTTGGGCTGTTGCCGAATAACTAATTCCTAGGAACAATGTTCCTAGGAATAGTGACTTAAAAATTATAGACATAAGTTTTTTTTATTTTTTCTTTAATTTAATTCTTTTCCAAACATCAGTTCTACCTAGAGCTTTAACTCCAACATATCCTCTGATATTAAGTACATCACCATCTTTGTTAATTACACAACTGTAAGTACTTCCACTTTCTGGATCATAAATTGTTCCATCACTCCATTCGTTTTTATCTGAGTAAACGAAATCTTTAAGTAATCTATACCCTCTTAATGGTACATTTTTTAATTTTTCATCAGGATTATTTTTATCTACTTTTGGTTTCTTTGTAATAGGATCAATTGGTTCTTTTAACCAAACAATTTTTCCATAATACTTTTTCCCAATTTTTTCTATTTTAACTCTAGCTTTTCCATTACTAGGTTGCCAAAGCCCGATTAAATCATCACCACTTGCAGCTTTATTACTAGCTATGGTAAAACTTGTTAATCCGATAATTAGAGCTAAAGCTCCTACTATTCCAATTATTTTTTTCATTGTTTTTGTTTTTTAAAGTTATTAATTAAACATTATAAAGTAAGTAAAATCCTTTTTTTCTTACACGGAGTGAAATATCCAAAAATGATGCCAACACATATAATCTTAATCTCATTAGGATAAAACTAACAAATTTTACGATAAGAAAACAGTACTTAACAAATTGTTTTTTTAAATAAAAACATGTGCTTAAAATTCATTAACAATAGAGTTGGTATAATAATTGAATAAATCAAAACGATTTTAAAAAACAAACTCCTACATTTAAATAAATATTTATAAAATGAAATTTAAACAAATTTTAACTGCTAACTTACTTATTGTCATTTCTTTATATTCATTTTCTCAAAATAATGTAATGAATACCTTTAACACCATACTTGCTGATAATGATTTAAAGAATGCAAGTATAAGTTTTAGAGTTATAGATGTAGATAGTGATTCAGAAATTGCAGCTCATAATGCTAATAATAGTTTAGTTCCTGCAAGTACAATGAAAATTGTATCTACTGCAGCAGCTTTAGTTCAGTTAGGCTCTTATAAAAGGTTTTCTACTATGTTAGAGTATGACGGAACTATCGATTCCAATGGTATTCTTAATGGAAATATTTTTATAAAAGGCGGAGGAGACCCAACTTTAGGTTCGAAGTATTTTTTGAAAAAAGACGAGCAACAAACAGCTTTTTTAATGGCTTTTGCACAAGAAATAAAAAAACTAGGAATTGATTCCGTAACTGGAAGAATAATTGGTGACGCAAGTTATTACTCGTATAACACCATTCCAACCTCTTGGCTTTGGGGAGATATTGGGAACTATTATGGAGCTGGACCAAATGGATTGTCGGTTTTTGATAATACAGCAAACCTTTATTTTAAATCCGGAGCAAATGATGGAGACACAACTACAATTGAAAAGGTAATCCCCTATTCTCCAAACCTTAAGTTTGATAATTTTGTAAGAGCTTCAAATATCAATAGCGATAAAGCCTATATTTATTCGGCTCCATATTCTAATTACCGAAAAATTGAAGGTACAATTCCTAAAGGAAAAGACGAATTTATTGTAAAAGCATCTCTTTCTGACCCTGCATTCCAGGTGGCATATGATCTTAAAACTTATTTAAAATTAGTAGGAGTGAATGTTGCTGAGTCATCAACAACATTAAGGTTAATGGCGATAAGTGGTGAAACAAATACCAATGAACGAACTAGTTTTTATGACTATAAATCACCTGATATTGGACAAATTGCTTACCAAACTAACCATAGAAGTATTAATTTATTTGCTGAACATTTACTGAATGAAATGGGCAAAAACACTTACAATGAAGGTAATAACTACTCAGGTTCAAGAGCTGTTAAAAGCTTTTGGAGTAAACATATAAATACTGATGGAATGTATGTGAGTGATGGAAGCGGAATGTCGAGAATGAATGCTATTTCTGCTAATCATTTAACTTCTATGTTAGATTATATGGTTACTAGCAAAAACTACAAGTCTTTTTATTCCTCTTTGCCAATTTCAGGTAAATCTGGAACAATGTACCGCATTGGAAGAAAAACCTATGCAGAAGGCCGATTAAGAGCAAAAAGTGGTACAATGACTCGTGTAAAAAGCTACGCAGGATACGTGACTAGTAAAAGCGGAAAGAATTTAGCTTTTGCGGTAATTGTAAACAATTACACCTGCTACAATTCAGTTGTAACAAAAAAGCTAGAAAAATTGATGGTGGCTATTTCGAATTATTAATAGCATCAAACATTTTATTAGCATTCCCAATATTGGAGTAGTTTTCAGATAAAACTTCTATTCGTTTAATTTTATCATCAAGGCCAATTGGCATTTCCATTAGCTGTTTTACCAGTACAATTTGTTTATCTACAGAGTCTTCTACTTTGCAAATTTTATCTAAAGTTGTTCCTTCTACCATTTTGGAATTTACCAAGCAATGCCTTCCGTGATACAAAACGTTTAGTAATTTAAGCTTTAGCCCTGTAGCCTGATTGGTGTATAAAAAGTTAATTTGAGCATTCTCCAATAACTCAGTCATTTTCTCTTGGCTTGCATTGGCAATTAAGGAAATATGTGGATGCTTTTTCACTTCATTTTCTAAGAATTCTGGAGGATTTAACCCTGCAATAATAAATGGAACTTTAATCACAGAAAATACATTTCGTATCAAATAAAGGGCTGCTTCATAGTTTTCGGAAACTGAAAGATTTCCATGATACAGAACAAACTTGCCCAATCCCTCGGGAATTAAAACTTCATTATGTTCATGAAAACTAGGAATAAAATGATTGCTTAGCTTTCCATATTTCATTTCGAAATAATGATAATCAGTCTCAGAAACAATGAAATTCATTGAGGCTTTTTCAACCGTAGATTCAAACTTTTTTAATTTTCTGGCTTCCATATTTAAGTAGATTTTCTTAATCCAGTTTACTTCCGATTTTGCTAAATGATTGTAATATCTGTGTTCAATATTACTTTCTCTGTAAATTGTTATTCTGTCTTTTAAATCAGTATCATTCAATAAAAAACAAGTATGTAAACCTTCGAATAGAATAGGGAAATCATTACTTAA
The DNA here is from genome assembly GCA_938009745.1 of uncultured Flavobacteriales bacterium. Taxonomy (GTDB): domain Bacteria; phylum Bacteroidota; class Bacteroidia; order Flavobacteriales_D; family CAJJDF01; genus CAJJDF01. The sequence goes on along the minus strand of CALLII010000003.1, from coordinate 14,323 downwards.
TAAATTCTTTTTAAGTTCTTTAGATTTTCTTGTTACCACAATATATGGCTTGCTTGATAAAGCAAAAGTCCAAGATGATTTTCGTTTGTAGTACGAAACAGATTCACAATACTTTTCAAGCTCTGGTTGCTCTCCCCTACCATATTCAAAACAATGCAAATGAACTTTTACTCCAAGCTGATGAAATGTTCTTATTTTATGAAATACATCAATTACTCCTCCATAATTTGCTGGAAAAGGCACATCAAAAGCCACTATGTTTATTACTGAAATCATTGTATTAAACCACTATAAATTTCCTTTAGTACTAATTCTTCGTTTTCCCAATTTAGCTTTTCTGCTGCTAACTTAGTGTTCTCTTTCTTTGCTAAATAATCACTTTCATTGGCAAAAATTCCTTGAATTTGGTTAGCAATTGTCTCAGGATTATGATTTTGAAGAATCCACCCTACTTCATGTCCTTCTACAATTTTTCTTATTTCAGTTAAGCTAGAAGCCAAAACTGGAGTTTCGTGATGAATGTAATCAAACAATTTATTAGGTAAAGAAAACTCGTAATTCAAGTTTGTATTCTTATCCAAAGAAAGTCCTAAATCTGCCTGATACGTATATTGAATCAATTCTTTATAAGGTACTTTACCTTTTATCAAAACCTTGTTTTCAAGTTTATTTGTTGCAATAATTTCTTTAAGCTTTTCAAATACATCTCCTCCTCCTACTATTACAAATAAATACTCTTCTGGCATATATTTCATAGCCTCAACCATTTCTTCTGATCCTCTATCTAAATTTATTCCTGCTCCTTGTAGGAGTAATATTTTCTTGTTTTCTGGCAATCCCAGTTCAGCTCTGGTTTTATACTTCTTTATTTTGTGCTTCCTAGGAATGTTTCTTACCACTTTAACATCTACTTTATATTTATTGGAATAGATATCAGCTATTGAATCACAAACGGAATAAACTCTTTCCAATTTAGGAAATATCTTCTTTTCTATCTTAAGCCAAGTATTTTTGGCAAATGAGCCTTCAATTAATTCAGGTACTTCTGTAAAATATTCGTGTGAGTCATATACTAATTGAGATCCTTTAAGTTTACTTACCCATCTATTTGCGAGTAATGTATCCAAATCATTAGCCAAGAGCACAGTATGCTTTTTAAAAATTAAATACCAAAACAATCTAAAGTTAAGCTCTGCATAAAACAAAGCACCTTTTTTTAATAGAAGTTTTAATCGCTTTGTATTATAGTTTCTTTTTGTGAGTGGTAAGCTTGATGGTAATTTTCTTCCAACCAAGTAAACTTCAAATCCCATTGAAACTAATGTATTACAAACTTTATCTACTCTCATATCCGAGAATAAATCATTGGAAACCGATACATAAATTCGATTTTTAGTTTGAGACATATACTAAATGTTTAAAGTGATTTTTCAGCTTTATCCTTTGGTACAAAACTAAGTAAAATGAACGCTAGAACGAAAAATAAACCAACCACTAAAATTGATATTCTCATATCACCAGTAATTTGTTCAAGAAATCCAAAAAGAAATAAACCTAATACGATTCCTATTTTTTCTGTTACATCATAAAAACTAAAGTAAGAAGAAGTGTCTTCTGTTTCTGGTAAAAACTTCGAATAGGTAGATCGTGACAATGCTTGAACAGATCCCATTACAAGCCCTACCAGAGCTGCTGTAATATAAAACTCAGTAGGTGAATGAATAAAATATGCCCAAATTACGATACAAGCCCAAGCAAAAACTATGAGTTGTAAGGACTTGATATTACCTATTTTTTTAGAAACTTTTGACATAAGCATGGCTCCAACAATTGCAATAAGTTGAATTAATAAAATACTTGTTATTAATCCCTGCTTCTTACTAGCCTCATCAATCCAGTCTATTTCTTTTGCTGCAAAATAAGTTGCCACAAGCATTACAGTTTGTACTCCTGTACTTATCATAAAGAATGCAGGAAGAAACCTTTTTAATTGTTTATCCTTCATAAACTCAAGATAAACCTGCTTTAATTCTTGAAAACCACTACTTAGTACTTTCCCTGTAATTTTCTTCCTCTCTCTTTTTTCTTTTATCCTAAAGAAGAAAATATGACTAAAACTAAACCACCAAATACCTGTTAGTAAAAATCCTGTTCTTGCTGCTTCACTTCCTTCAAAACCCAGACTTTCTCCATTTAGAACCATATACAAGCACACAAGTAACAACAAAACACTACCGATATAACCCATAGAAAAACCCTGAGCACTAATTCGGTCATGATCTTTTTTATCAGCAATTTCTGGTAAGTAAGCATTGTAAAACACCAAACTACCCCAAAAACCAATTAATGCAAATAAGTAAAACAAAAATCCTAGTTCTACATTTTTATATTCGAAAAAATACAAACACATACATGACAAAGAGCCGACATAACAAAAAATACGCATGAACATTTTTTTGTTTCCTATGTAATCAGCTACACCAGAAAGTATAGGAGAAAGAATTGCCACAATAAAAAACCCAATTGCCATTACATAAGTAATCAAAGAAGTGTTTATCCACTCTGTTCCAAATGCTTCAATTATAATTTGTTCATTCCCATTTATATATTCTACTCTACCATTATTTTTAGTAATCGCTTCATAGAACATTGGAAAAATTGCCGAACTAATAACCAGGTTGTAAACAGAGTTAGCCCAGTCGTACATCATCCAACCACGGATTGTCTTTTTGTTTCCTTTTTCTATTGCCATGGTTAAATATATAGTTAATTTTTATATTTGTATAAATCCACGACTTATGAAAAATTCTATTTTAATTGTATTTACAATTTCAACATTACTATTTGGTTGTAAAAAAGCAGAAGAATTAACTCAATTTGAAATTGATTACACTACTGAAGTAACTATTCCTTCTTCAACTGGAATCAATTTACCTTTTGATGTGTTTACTCCAGACATGGAAACAAATTCGTCAAGTGCTTTTGCAATAAATGATACCAGAAAAGATAAAGTTGAGTTTATATCTTTAAGAAAATTACAATTAGTATTAAAAACTCCTGCAAATTCAGATTTTAGTTTTTTGAAGTCTATAGAAATATATATTGATGCTGATGGATTAAGTGAGAAACGAGTAGCATGGGATACTGAGGTATCGTCTTCAATTGGTAAAACTATTAATCTTGAAGTTTCAGATGAAAACTTAAAGGAATACATCATTAAAGATGAATTTAACTTGAGAGTTAAAACAGTAACTGATGAAGTGATTACGCAAGATCATATTATTGATATTAACTCTACTTTCTTTGTGGATGCAAAAATTTTGTAGAATTAATGCTCCTCTCCTTCATATTGAACCCCAGCATAAATATAAGTAGCAACTGAATTTTCTTTTGGTGGAACTGGACAAGAATAACCATCAGTATAAGCACAATAAGGATTGTAAGCTTTATTAAAATCCAAAATAATAGTATCACCATCAGGAATTCTTATGTCTAAATAACGTCCACCTCCATACGTTTCATTCCCATTTGTGTAATCATTAAAAGGCAGAAATAAATAATTTTCATATCCTTCTTTTTTAGTCAAATTTACGTTCTGATATATCATCAATTCATAAGTTGTATCCCTTAATGTAAAGATTGCTTTGCCAAACACTTTATACACTGGCTCTCTTGCAGTTGAAGTTTTCATTTTGAACTCCTCACCATCAATTATTCTTTCAAATTTTGCAACTATATAGTAATTTGTATCTATTGGAAAGAAAGGAATTGAGTCAAATTTTCTTCTAGCCTTTTTGGTTAAAGGTGAATGTTTAGAATGTGAATATAAGGCATTTAGTTTTGCTCTATATTCAGTGTTTTCTGCTAAAATAGAATTGTTGTTTTTTTGAGAAAAACCAACAACAGATAACAAACAAAACAGGATTATTAATTGTTTTTTCATACTTACTTTTTAATTATTTTTTTAGTTAAAGTCCCTTTTTTGGTTTCAATAACAAGGAAATAAATTCCACTTTTAAAACCAGTTAAATTAATTTGATTGGTATTTTGATTAGTCCTAAATAGTTGTTTTCCAGATAAACTAAATACGGTTACTTGGTTAACAATTTCCTCCGACTTAATATTAATTACATCATTACTCGGATTTGGAAACACCTCTACTTTAAACAAGTCAATTTCAGAAATAGATGTGTTAGTATTATCAACTGGTAATACCAAATGACTTGAGTAAGTTGCTCCAACATGAATAGTATTAGTTGAGGTTTGTGGATTTAAAACGGAGTCTAAATTACTTCCAGGATACATCACTCCTCCATTGTTCATGTTACGGTTATACATTGGATAATTACTAGAAGTAACAACAATTCTTAGTTTATGTCCTGCTTTAAATGTAATTGCTGTATTTGGGATGGCAATAGAAACTGGATATACTGTACCTGGAATCATAAAAGCAGTATCCGAAACTCGATATCCATTTCTAAACCTCATTCTTTGAATTCCATCCATTAACAGCATAGATCTCCCATCTGGATAAACATCAGTAACTCTAATGGCTACATCAGTATCTTTTTTATCCGAACTTATGTAAAAGTTCACTCCTATTTTTCCTTTTACTTTTAAATCCTGAGTTAAAGTTGAAGTTTCAAAAGTAATTAAGTCCGATCTTGATTCTACTAAAGGGACTTGGTCATAAGGACCTTGATCTAAAGAAGTACTTAATGTTGCTCCACCTATTGTAGGTGATGGATTATTTGGATTATATGAAAAAGATAAACTATCTGTTGTTGATTGAGTAGTTTTTAAACTTCCATCTCCGTGTAAGTAATAATTAGTAGGAGTAGTATATGAAACTGGCCATTCAGAATCTTCTAACCATTGGTCGTCTCCCATTTGGTAATACATTACAGCTGGTTTGGAATCCCATCCGTTATTTATACTTCTTAAATGATAATCAAAGAATTCTAAGGCTACTGAATCACTAATTCCTTCAGCATTGTTATAAGTAAGTTGACCTTGAATAGCCGAACCAACATAAGCTGCTCCAGATCCTCCGTGAACCCATGGTCCCATTAATAAATGATGTTTAGTTCCAGTTGGTAAAATTGAGTTTTTTGTACAGGTATCAAACTGAAATAACATCCCATCAGTATTATGATCGTACCAACCTCCAGTTAATAGCATTGGTATTTTAATACTATCCGGATAAACAGTACTGGCTTCAGCTGCAGACCATAAAAAATCATAATAAGGATGAGCAATAACTGTTGAAGAAACACCAAAACCTAATCCATCTAGTTGCTCGAGATAAGCCACTCTTGCTGATCCACCAGCATAATAATCATTGTAAAAAAATTGAGGTGAACATACTTGTGGAACTGCACAAGTTAAATGGGGTGGTTGTTTTTTTGCAGTTTCAAATTGTACATTTCCAAGAGCTGAAGGTCCCCAAGTACCAATTTTTCCGGTACTCCAAGTTTGTGTTGCTATCCATTCTACCAAATCATAACCGTCTTCACCAGTGGTGACTGAAGCGTCAAATTTCGATAAATTAGCAAACCTCCCTCTCCAATCTAATATTACGAAAGCATAATTACTAGTCGATAAGTTCCTTCTTATTCCTAATGGCATTCCATTTCTAAAAGAGAATTTACCATAGGGTGTTTGAATTAATATTACAGGAAATGAACCAGTGTTATTGGGTAAATAAACATCCACTTCCAAACTGTCTCCATTTGATGTAGGATACATCATTGTTTGTGGTGTAAGTAATTGACTTTGAACTCCAAGTGATAGAATGAATAAACAAAAAAGGACGGTTAAGTGTTTCATACTTATAAATTTAGTAAATATCTTTCTTCTATAATAGATAAATGATGTTGAGTGTGACCTGCTATTATGTGAGCAATTTGATTTACAGTCATTTCTTCACCACTTGCTTTTCCTTCTCTGGAAAAAGCTTCTTGAGGCAATTGATTAAAAAACATGATAGTAGCTCTATGAACTGCCACAAATTCTTTTAATAATTGATCTTTAGATTTTTGCTTAGCATTCGATTCTGAATTATATGTTTCGTGATCATAACCAGGCAATTCAGTTTTGTCATTTCGAGCAAATCTTAATGCTCTGTATACAAATATCCTCTCTGTATCGATAAGGTGTTGCATTAGTTCTTTTATGCTCCATTTCCCTTCTTCGTATGCAAAATCCATTTGTTCATCACTCAAAGGTTGAATCAATTGAATTAAATGATTGTGACTTTCTACCAAGGTAGTTTCAATGTCTTGAGATGTCGAAAGTGCAATGTATCTATCGAAATATGGCATAGTTTGTTAGTTTGCGATTACCTCAAAGTTAACAACAAATTCGGTTAGTACAGGATTTGAGTTTGAGGTTATCTGAATCACCTTGGTTTGCTTGCCAGATAGTTGTTCGGTATCTATAGTAGCATTTATTACTCTTGATTCTCCAGGTTGCAATGGAACTTGAGAAGTATTTACCACTGTACAACTACACGAACCTTCAATTTTTTCAATAACTAATGGAGCATTTCCATTATTTGTAACTGTAAATGAAACTGGTATTTTAAATCCTTTTTTAATAGTTCCTAAATCTATTGATTCTTTATCTAAACCTATTCTTGGTTGCTTTTCATTGAGGTAGTTAACTGATATTATTTCAATTTTTCTTTCTAATGCGGCTGCTCTACTATAAACAGAGTTTCTTTGGTCGTTCACATTATCACTTACCAAAGTACTTGCAGTGTATTCACCAAATGGGACTTCTTTAAATGTGAGTTTACTGGAATTTATGTAAGATAAAAACTTACCATTTTCATATTCCTTTAAATAATTCTGTAGGCTAGAAATTCTTCTGCCAGTTAGCTTTACGTTATAATCTGTTTTGGCTAAAGGACTAGCAAACCCCTTAACAGTAAGCTCTACCTCAGTTCCTTTTTGTAATTCTAACCAAAGTAATTGAGTAAATAACTCTAAATCCTCCACTCCTTTTTCTACATATTCTTTGAAAAAATCATCAATATCCAAAACAGCTTCTTCTTTTTTATACTCCGATAATCCTTTGGAATACTCAGCTTTGTAGGTAGGAACAAGTTGAATGTAATCGGTATAAGTTGCAGTATAATTAAGTGTTGTAGTTGTTGCTGTAGTCCTTGGATTTGGGCAATCATTATGAAAATACAGAGTTACAGGCAAATACTTATTTAGATCTTCTAAAGTCTCTATTACTATTTCTTCTGGCACAATTTTCTCAGGAAAAGCAACAGAATAAATATCATTACAACACGTAGCGTTTTTATCCGTCATACTGCCTTCTCGGTTAGAAGCCATGTAATTAGAGTCGGTCACAATATCTATATAATAATACATGTCGTTCCATCTGGAATTTATAGGCGCGCCAACATTCTTTGGCTTACCTAACCTGGCTGGATTCCCAAAAGATTGAAAAATATCGAAACCTCCAAGTCCTGCATGCCACTCGGAACTAAAGAAAAGTGAACCGGATTTAGAATCGTAATAAGGGGTAATTTCATTGTCGGGAGTATTTATTTGCTTCCCTGCATTTTCTGGCTTTTCAAATTCACCATTTTGTTTTTTCTTAGCATACCAAATGTCTAATTTTCCAAAACCTCCCTTTCTGTCAGAGGCAAAAAACAAGAATTCCTCACCATCAACTATACAACTCATTGGCTGAGTGTTTTTTCCAGTTGTGTTAATTGATAAAGATTTAGGAGCTATCCATTTCCCTTCAGAATAAGAAGAAACCATTATTTCGCAAGTAGCATTATCAGTACATCTTGTAAAATAAAACTGAGTCCCATCTGGACTAAAACATGCATTAGCGTTATGATACTGAGGAGAATTAATAATGAACGGCAAGTCATTTTCAAGCTCCCAAGCAGAATCTTTTACAAGAGCTTGATATACTTTTACTTTGTAAATCTCATCTAACACTTCTCCGTTTGGATTGATATTTTTAGCTCTTTGCGAAGAGAAATATAACTTCTGATTATGGATCCAAGGATTAAATTCAGATTCTACTGTATTAACTCCTTCACCAACATTTAGCACTTTAGCATTATTCCTATATTTCTCTGCTCTACGAGCGAAAGCAGATGCTTTTATCTCTTGTTTAGCTTTTTGATTTTCGTATGTATTACTTCTCGGAAATAGTGTTTTGACATGTTTCCAAGTCTTGTAACTTTCCAAGTATTTTCCGTTTATCTTTTGCATGGAAGCTAACCAAAATACAGCTTTTTTGTACTCTCTACCTCCATCTTTTTCGTATATTTTGTTATAATAATATTCAGCTTTTTCATAATTATTATGAAGTCTAAAAGACTCAGCATATTGAAAAACTACATCCAAATCAGTAGAATCATAAAGCATTGCTTTACCAAAATAAATAGAAGCTCCGTAAAAATCTCCTTCTTCCATACTCTTTTCACCAGCCGAAATATATTGCGATTGTGATTGGTTCCAACCCATAGTTGAAATCAATAAAAATAATGTGATATGGAATATTTTACTAATCATTAAATATAATCAGGACAAATTTTATGTTTGTACTTAGTTGGTTTAAATAGTTTTAAGATATAAATAGCCGAAAGCTCAATCCCTCCTCTTCCATTACTTGCTTGCCTCAAAGTAGATAAATTAATGTCATAACTCAATCCAAAATGCCAATTATTATAATCATATTCAGCAGTTATAAACCCTGCATCTTTGGTTCTAAAAAACATTCCAATGTAAGCTGCCTGTCTACTTCCAGTAACTTCAGAAAGTATATATTTTGCTCTTCCTCCTATAATGTATTCGAAGTATTTACCTTGTGCCATAAAAAAAGTAGAAGGAATTATATCAATAGAATTAGACACAGAAAATTGATATGATGCAAACCCAGAAAGTCTTCTGTCTAATCTTATTGCCTGGTTATCAAAGTAGCTTTCTTGAGGCTTAGTAATATTAAACAAAGCCAATCCTGCTGAAATTATATTTCTAGAGTCTATTGTTCTCTTGTAAGCTAATCCTGCATGAAGGTTGAAAAAAGTCTGAGAAGTAGCATTAAAACTTTCTCTTGTTGGTAATCCTCCCTGAAAAGAAGTTCCATTGTACTGTGCATCAAATCTTAACTCATCAAAACTTAATGTTTTATTGGTGATTCCTGTTTGAATTCCGGCAGTAATTCTATTTGTACTATCACCATTTATATCAAAACCGTAGCTTCCTGCTACATTAAATATGGTGGTTCTAAATCGGGAATCCCCAGTGTTATCATTATTAAATATTACTCCTGCTCCTGCTTTTGATATTCCAAAAACGTTACGTGCATCTCCAGACATACTAAATGTAGCAAAAGGAATTGTTACCGAACTCCACTGGTTACGGTAGTTACCGGCAAAACGATAATTACCATCAAAATTACCGGCTAAAGCTGGGTTTAAATTTAAAGGTGAATTGTAAAATTGTGAGAAATGGATATCCTGAGCTTGTAAATCCAAAGAGAATAAAGCTAAAAATACTATTCCTATTTTTACAAGTTTGAACAAAAATTAGTTAATGATTAATTTCTCTGTTTTATTTCCGTATTGGACTAAATAAGCTCCAGAACTAAGTATAGATGTTGAAAACTGCTTAGCATTACCTACCAATATTACTTTACCTGATATATCTATCACTTGATATGTATATTGTTTATTAAAGGTAATAATTTGTCCTGAGTTAGCAGGATTAGGGAATAGTTTAAAAGCGTTATTATCTCTTTCATTTAAACTTAATACTTCATTATCTTGAATAAAAATAGTATCTGAAGAACTACTACCAATTTCTCCATTAAAAGGAGAAGAAAGATTAAATATTAATGTTTCTAAAGATTCTATATCTGGATTATCTACCAATAAAAACTCTACACTGTCTCTTGTTTGCCCTGGAGCAAATGTGAATGTTTTAGGAAAAATAGAGCTCAAAGTATAATCAGAATTTAATGTAGCTGAACTAGTTGGGTCAATATCAACAGTAACTCTTACAGTGTCGTCCAATTCATTAGTAAGTGAAAAGTATGCCTTTTGTAACCCATCAAATTCAAAATAAGTTTGGTTAGTAACATCAAATTCAATTGTTGGTGGAGTTAAATGTTGTAACACAAATAATCCTCTTCTTCTATCAGATGCTAATATTTTTCCTGATGGTAATAAAGGATAAACTCCCCAGCAACCTTCTCCACCTCCTGCATTAGGCCCTTGGTAAGTATCGTAATAAGCAACATTACTTACATTGTATTTATCTTTTATATCGTAAACCTGAACTCCATCATAATAATAACTTACATACGCATAGTCATCTTTAATTATAGGGTTGTGGGCAATCTGAGTAGAATTTGGCAAAGCTGTTCCTTCTACATCTGTAACTAAAATAGTTGAAGGAGTAGCTACATCCATAAACTTCACTCTCTTTCCGTGAGTTTCATCACACATGACATAAGTTGTATCATCTTCTGCTAAATAACCTGAGTGATTGTATCCTTTATCTACATAACTAGAAATTGATCCTAAAATAACTGGTGCAAGTGGATTAGAAAAATTAATGATGTGCATTGCATCATCATCATTGGTATAAGCAATGTTATCTCTTACGTAGATATCATGAACGTAACCAACATTAGATGACCACCATGGAATTCCATCTGCACAATCTACTATTAATGATGGTGCTGTTGGAGTAGAAATATCAATTAATCTCAACTCATTAGCTCCTGTAAGTTTATTTCCTCCACATGAGTATAAAATATCATTTGCAGAATCAATAAAAATATTGTGCGATCTAACTATTAAATTATTGCTGTCATAAACCATGGTAACAGAATCAGGTAAAGATGATAAATCTGCTATTTGTAAACTACTTGTAGATTGATCACAAACCATATATAAATATCCATCATGAACATCAAAATCCCTATGAGTAACATTTCCTCGATACTTCGCAGGTACAAAATCTACTTCTATTAAATTGCCTGGATCACTTATATCAATAATGTGAGTTCCTTGAGTTGAGCCAATAACAGCATACTCTACTCCATTCATTTCAAATCCAAATACTTCACTGTAAGTGTATCCTCCATTATTTGCTGGCAAAAGATTGTTGTCCCAATTCCCTAATAATCGCATGTTGTAGCTTTGCCCGTAACAAACTGATAAAAAAGAGATAAGAATTAGTGTTAATATTGAAAAGTATTTGTTTCTCATTATAGAATATTGTTTTGTAATCGTTAATCTAAAATACGTAAAAAAAAATCCTTAGTTGCGAAAAACTAAGGATTTGACTCTTCAAAATTGTTTGTTGTTCTACTGTTCTATCTTTTTCATTGACATGCTATTAGTCAAATTTTCGATTAGTTTATTAATCTTAATTAAATTTTTATCGCACTCAAATCTACAGATAACCTTCTTTTGCTTTCCTTTATAATCAAGATAAGTAGTTGCTGTTGGCATATCAGACACGTATTCGTTATCATATTTAGGATCTAAATTAAAATACCCCATTTCATTAGCAGATACAAGTATTTCATTAATTTGAGACATCTCTAATTTACCTTTAAACTTACCGATTCTATCAACATTTTCTATCCCTTCGTAAAGAACAGTTCCGTCTTTATAAAACTGAACAGAATATGCTGGACACTCTCCAAAACAAACTGTTTTTTTAAGAGAAATTAGGACTAAAGAACCAAAGTCATCTTCTTCAAGCAAAGTAACTGATTGCGGAGCTTCTTCAGTCATGTCTGGGTTTTGAGTAGCTACAGGAGTTTCTGCTTTTTGTGTTACTTGTACTTTTTGTCTTTTTTCTTCTTTTCTGTTTTTACATGAAAATGTAACTAAAGAAAGTGCAAGAATTATATAAATTATTTTTTTCATTTTGTTTTATTTAAAAGTATTAATCCAAAAACTATTCCAACTTATTTTTTACCTTTTTTTTGAGCTTGTTGTTGCTTCATTGCTTCTTGCATTCTTGCTTGAAATGCAGATTGCTTTTTAGGCTTAAGTTTATTCGCATCAATTGTAGCTCTAATTTTGTCCTCGCTAATCATGTATCTTTTCACAAATAACATTAATCCCATAGTAATTAAGTTACCACAGAAATAGTAAAATGTAAGTCCTGCTGCATAATTGTTTAAGAAAAACAACATCATTAATGGCATCAGATACATAATGATTTTCATGTTGGGCATGCCAGGATTGCTTGGCATACTCATTTGACTACTATTCATTCTAGTATAAAAAATTGTAGAAATACAAAGTAGTAAAGTGAACAAACTAACATGATCTCCATAAAAAGGAATTTCGAATCCTAAGTTCATTACCGATTCGTAAGTAGATAAATCTTCTGCCCAAAGGAAAGATCTTTGTCTCAACTCTAATGAAGAAGGAAAAAACCTAAACACTGCTAATAAAATTGGCATTTGAATAAACAGTGGCAAACAACCAGCCATTGGATTCACTCCAGTTTGGCGGTAAAGAGCCATTGTTGCTTGTTGCTTTTTAGCAGCATCTCCATCTTTAAACTTAGCGTTAATCTCTTCAATTTCAGGTTTAAGCACCTTCATTTTAGCACTTGACTTGTAGTTTTTATAAGTTAATGGCAATATGATTAGCCTTACTGCTATTGTTACCAAAAGAATAATAAGTCCCATTGCAATTCCAAATCCATTAAGGAAATTGAAAATTGGCATAATAAGCCATTTTGCTGTCCATCTAAAAACTCCCCACCCTAAATCGATAATATCTTCTGATTCATTATCGTGTGCTTTAAGGATATCGTATTCATTGGGTCCAAAAAAGAATTTAAGAGGGACTTTAGTCTTATCATCAATTTCAGCAGAAACATTAATCACTGCTTTATATTCGTCCGAATATTTAGCTGTTTTTACTGGTTTAGAAAATACTTTTCCTCCTCTTTCGAATCCATTTTCAGACATTACCATTGAAGAAAAGTAACAATGCTTAAAAGCTACCCAATCAGTTTTAGATTCTAATTCTTCTTCAGCTTCTGTTAACTCGGATAGGTATGTTCTTCCATCATCAGATGGTTTATAAAAAACACTACTCATTCTGCTTTGTCCTTCTGGCTCTTTCTCAGTCATCAATGACTTCATTTCCCAGTTAAAGTCTATTTTTCCATCTACTTCATCTTCAAGTCCTGCAAAAGTTAAATTAAAATCTACATCATAATTATCTTCTAACTTATATGACATTTCAATGTACTTTCCACCCTCAGAAGTCTTTGCGCGTAAAACTATATTGTTACTTTCAGTTTTAATTGAGGTAAAATATAAATCACTTGTTTTAAGATTTTTAGTGTTATTCATAGCTATATCAAAAAACATAGCAGATGAATCTTCGTCAAACAATTGAAGAGGTTCTAGTATTGGTAAATCCTTTGCAGCAACTTCCTTTAAAGAATCTCTGGCAATCATGTAGTTAGGATAACTCTGGTATTTTTTAAGCTCAGCTTTCACAACTCTTCCTCCATGAGAAGACAAAGTAAGTTTAAGTAAATCATTTTCAATTGTGTAGTAATTATCTTGACCTTGAGAAGCTGAAGCAAAAATTCCAAATCGCTTTGTTAGCTTACTTTGAGCAATAGAATCAACTAAACCAAAATCAGGACTAGTAGAATCTGTTACTATAATTGTTTCTACTTCGTCAACATTTGCTGCCAATTCTTCCGCATTCTTTAACTCTTGAATACTATCATTATACCTTGCTTCTAATTGCTCTCTTGCAATTTGTTGCTCAGCAGTTTCTCTGTTCAAATAATTGAAAGTTAATAGTATTCCAATAATTAAAACAATTCCTATTAGCGTATTTCTATCCATGTGTTGGGGTTATTCTCAAATAAGTGTCAAAGATAATTTTTTTTGACCGAATAAAGGTCTTAAATCCCAATTAATACGAACTAAAACACCCCATTTATTGCAACCCTGAAAAAGAATTTAGATATTTGAAAACACGAATAAACAGCTATCTTGAAAGTATTAGTAATAAATGGGCCAAATCTTAATTTGGTAGGAACCCGAAAAACAGAAGTTTATGGTAACGAAAGTTTATCGGAATATCTTAATTCTCTGCAACCTAAGTATGATTTTGAGGTTTACCAATCCAATATTGAAGGAGAAATAATTGATCGACTTCAACAAGCAGATTCTGAAAGCTTAAAAGGTATTTTGTTAAATGCTGGTGGTTATACACACACTTCTGTTTCTATTTCGGATTGTATTGAGGCTATTAAAACTCCAGTTATCGAAATCCATA
>CALLII010000002.1 GCA_938009745.1 uncultured Flavobacteriales bacterium | reverse complement strand
TTTCACGTGAAACACCTTCCCTTTTTTTAGATCGGGTTAATACTTACCCTAATTGTTTCTTGCGCTTGGTTTAATAAAAAAACAATCGAAAACTTAAAAAAGTTTATTGTTTTGTGGTTTAAGTGTTTGTTTTATAGGTTGTTAGTTTCTTTTGCTTTGTTTTTTTTATTGTCTTGTTAAACCTTTGTTTTAAGCGCTTTCTTAAAAAAACAATGTCTTACTGTCTAAAGGTGGGTAAAGGTGGTTTAAATCGATTAAAAGCAGGGTTTTTGCCAAAAGAAATGTCCTTCCCTACCCGGAAAGGACATTTGTGACCCCAGCAGGATTCAAACCTGCAACCCTCAGAGCCGAAATCTGATATTCTATTCAGTTGAACTATGGAGCCTCTTTTTATTTCGAAATATAAATACAGCTGTTGTAATTAAAACCGAACAAAACAAAAGTAGGAATCCTAATAGAATATAAAAATTCTTTTGGTTTGATAATTTTTGGCTGTGATTAACTAAATTAATAGTTGCTGTTTCAGAATAAACCCATCCTGACTCAATTATAGAATTTACTCTTTCTTTTCTGTTGTGTGAATTTTCAAACTCATCTAATTGTATTCCATCAATAAATTTTTCGTCATTTGTGAAAAGTTCTATTAAGCTTGTTTCTTTTATTGAAAATAATCCTTTTAATAAATCCCTGTCTTCTTGAGCTAATTTGTTTTTTGTAATAGATAAGTAAGTCTTTGATTCTATAGTCGTGCCTTCAGGAAATATGTATTTCTTTTTACCGTCTCTTATGAATACCCACCCAGATAAATTAACATCATTTTCTCCCGAGTTGAAAAGTTCTATATAATCAGAATTAATTGAGTCTTTCCATGAAATCTCATTAAAAAATAAGACTCCATTTAAACTACTAATTTCTTTTTTTATGAAAATGGTTTTTAATTCAGTGTCTTTAGTAATAATTAATTCATTATTAAACATTGTATCCTGTTCCCATCCGTTAAACTGATATCCAAATTGAGGAACGGCTTTAACGTTCATTATAATATTAGAAGGGAGTGTATATTTTTTTCTAGATTCTAATTCATAACCATCAATAATAATTTTATTATTCCCTGACAAGACTACTGATAAAGAATAATATGGAGAAAGTTTGAACTTCTCTTTCATTTGTAAATAAATAAATGAAGGTCTTCTTTTAGCAAAATCAACAATCTCCTTCTTTTGTGTTGTCCATATATTGTAACTTCTATTCCATTTATTGAAATGACTTTCCATTTCTTGGCTAAGTGACTTTTCTATTTTATCAATATGATTTAATACATTTTCTGAACTAAAAGTCGTATTTAGCAACCAAGTCATCTTCTTTATATACAACACTTTAATAGAATCGTTCTCTAATAATTTTCTAATAATTAATGTAGACCAAGATGGGTTTGGCCATGCTTCTGAACTATATGTTGTAAAGTTTTCAATTGTATTTTCTTCTACACCATTTCCTGGTCTGAGTCCAAAACCAAAATCAGTATCAAATAAAATCCATCTCCATTTAGAACCATTTTTTCTGCTTCGCCAATATCTAATATTTCCACCTGCATCAATATTATTAAAATATACTTGTGAGATATTATAATCAAGGTAATTATCAATATCCATAAGCTTTGATAAAGAATCAATCATTGTGTTATCCTTAAAATCATTTGTTTTAATAAACTTAAGCATATCCCTATAATTAATTCTCCCGTATTGCTGAACCTCTCCATTATGTCTAACAATAGCTACACTATCTTTGTCTATCTTATAATGTTGATTAATATAAAACTCGTTTATCTTTTCCCTTAGGTGATAAATTCCCCAGTAATTTCCATTTAAATAAACTATACAACTACGATAAGCTTGTACCTCTATGTTTAAATTTTTTACTAAGCTTGTCATCATTATATCTCTAAAATGAGCATTGCAAAAATCTGAACCTGAGTTTCTTATAACTATAGATTTGTATTTTTTAAATTTTCTATCTGGAAAAATACTAGCTCTAATTCGTTTGTCTCCATACTTTTTTCTGGCATGTACAGAAAAAGATTTTTGTGGTAACATTGCACTGTATTGGCCAAAAATTTTTAACCCTATTCTTTGATTAAACTCTACATTATTATTTGTATCTATTAACTCAATATAAGCTAGTTTCTCTATGTTTTTATGAAAATTTGCTCCTTTATAAGGAGGTTCTGGATTTGCATTAGGCCCTTTTACATACATTCCATTTAAAGAATCATATAAGTCTGATGGGTCGATAGTAATACACATAATAGGAAGCGATACATTCCTAGGATGAAAAATGTAGTTACGTGTAAATCCTTTTATTGAATTACTGTTTCTTACCCTAATAGTGGTACTAGAACTAATAGTAATTGGACCAGAATATAAGGTTTTAGGGTAGCTTCCATCTAAAGAGTATTTAATATCATTCCCTTGTGTATTAGATAAGGTTAACTGAAATGATTCTTCATAAAAACCTGATTTTGAAGAAAAAAATACTGTGTCTATTGATTGAAGGTTATAAGCATATCCGCTATAAAACAAAAGTAATATTAGGATATAATTCCTCATTAATAATAAATTAGTAAACGAATATAATTAATCGTTTAGCTTTAATCTAGTTTGCTTATTTGCAACTTCCCAGGCAGTGTAAAAAACTAATCTAGTAATTGTTTCTACTTTATCAAACATAATTTTTTCTACCACATCCGTGTGTTTATGGTAATCTTCATGAACTCCACTAAAATAAAATATAACTGGTATTCCTTTTTCTACAAAATTATAATGGTCCGATCTATAATAGAATCTATTAGGGTCGTTTTCATCATTAAAGGTATAATCAAGTTCTAGTTTGGTATATGTTTTATTAGCAGCTGCACTAATATCATCAAGCTCTTTACTTATTTTATCTGCTCCTATTAAATAAACATAATTTCCTTTTGTATGGTTTTCGTCTAATCTTCCTATCATATCTATATTTAAATCTACAATAGTGTTAGAAAGAGGATATATTGGATTTTCTGCATAATATTTTGATCCTAACAAGCCTTTCTCTTCTCCAGAAACAGGCATAATTAGTATACTCCTTTTTGGACCATTTCCATCATTTTTTGCTTTTTGAAATGCTTCTGCTAACTCAAGTAATGCAACTGTTCCTGTTCCATCATCATCAGCTCCATTATATACTAAGCCGTCTTTAATACCAAGGTGGTCATAATGTGCAGTAATTATAATAATCTCTTCTTTTAATTTTGGGTCACTTCCTTCTATAAACCCAAGCACATTAGATGATTCTATTTTCTTGGTTTCTGATTGGTATTCAAATACCATATTATTATAAAGGGGGTCAAGTAATAAAGCCTCTTTTGGAGTATATCCAGGTTCCATAAATACATTCATAAACAACTTATCCGACACAAAAAAGAATGGAATATTATCTGTTGTTTTTTTGTTTGATTTTGATTCTAAACTTAATGACGGGGAATTTAACATGTGAGAATATTTACTATTATTATCATAAAAATTATCCGAGGTAAAAAACACTACAGACGCTCCATTCTCTTTTGCCGCTTTAAGTTTTTTTCTCCAATCCCATTTTTTAAATTTAGTTGGTGATTCTACTTTAATAAAAACAGCTTTACCATAAAGACTTTTTTTACCAAAATCATTTCTATCTCCTTCTTTTATTCCGTAACCTGCATCATAAATATTAGTAAATTCTATTTCCATTGATTGGAAATTAGCATATCTCTCAAAAAAATAAAAATCTTTTCCAAAAGAATAAATTTCATTTCTAAATTTAAACAAAGCATTTGGTGCAGCAATTTCAATTAAAGGGTAGTTTTGAAAATAACTTCCATTATTACCTGGAGCCACACCATCTTTTATAAATTCATTTTTTAAATATTCAGCAGTCATTCTTTGACCTTTTTTTCCGGTCTCTCTACCTTCATATTCATCAGAAGCTATAACTTTAAGATGAGTTTCTAGCTCAGCTGCAGTAATAGTATTTGCATAAGAAATTGCTAATTTATCTTTTTTTATTTTATAGGCACTTTTAGATAAATTACATGAAATTGCTACGATAATAGCAATTGTAAAGACTGTGTATTTCATATTAAATTTTATTAATTCTTCTTTCATGCCTACCTCCTTCAAAGTCAGTATTTATAAAAATTTCGACTATTTCTAAAGCTAATTCTTCTGATATAAATCGAGCAGGAATACTCAATACATTAGCATTATTATGCTGTCTAGCTAGTTCACAAATCTCTGTAGTCCAACATAATGCTCCTCTAACATTTGGATATTTATTTACAGTCATATTTATACCGTTTCCGCTTCCACAAATAGCTATACCGAATGTACTTTCCTTATTTTGGACTGATTTAGCTACTTTATGTCCAAATTCTGGATAATCGACACTATCGTCAGAAAAAGGTCCTTTATCTTCGAAAGCAATGTTTTTTTCTCTTAAAACCTCTTTGATTTTTTCTTTTAATTGATAGCCTGCGTGGTCTGATCCTAATGTAAAATTCATAGTAAGTTGCTGTGTATTATTATAATAATATGGTAATTAACACTAAAATTAGTGTTATTAACAATGGTAAATTAATATTTTATAAATCCTTAGTTTTTAGTTTTTTATAAATAATAGTTATGAACGTAAATTTGGTTTATAACTAAAAATAGTACTTATATCTTCTTAAATTATTACTTGGTAAAATCAATTATCATTTTGTTTATACTAATTATCTAAATAACAAAATAAACCTATTGTGTTGTTATCACTATTTTGTAAAGGAATAAAGATAGCTTAAATTCTAAAATTTAATTAACAATAATTAAAATATACGTTATTAATAACTGTTAGAAAATAATTATATTTATAATAATATTATAGTTTAATAAATCAGATAATCAATGTTTTAGTAAAATAATAGTGCTATTAACATTTAAAGTAAATACTTGTTTAAAACTAGTAAAAAGTGATTAATCAAAATTTAAGATGATTATTTTGTACACAGAACTAACAGACCATATAATAATAACATATATCTTAAAAAGTATTTATTATTAATGAATAGGGAGGTTAGACTTATATTTAAAATTAAACTTTTATAATTTTTAAAAGTATCTTTGGATATCGAAAAATGAAAAAAGAAATAAAAAATATACTAGGGATTTTACTAACGATTTTTTCGTTTAGTTTTTCGTTTGGTCAAAAACAAAACCCAAATGGTTACAATATTTTTTATTACGAAAACGATTCGATTTCAGCTGAGGGATATCTAAAAGATGGAAAACCAAATGGATATTGGAAAAATTATGAGCGAACAGGTTTACTAAAATCAGAAGGAAATCGAAAGGAGTTTTTACTTGACAGTATTTGGAAATTCTATAAAAATGGGTTTATCAAAGAACAAGTGAATTATGAAAAAAACAGAAAAAATGGGCCTTATGTTGAGTTTGCAGATTCAGGTGTTTTATATTCCAAATCTACTTTTGTAAACGATACTTTACAAGGAATAAGGTTAATTTTTTATTCAACAGGAGAAGTACATTTTCTTTATAATTATTTAGATGGAAATTACCATGGAGAAGCTTTTGAATATGCTAAAGACTCTTCCATTATTTCAATATTCGAATATAACAAAGGAAAATTATTAATTCGTGAAAAAATAAATAGATATAACGCCCAAAACCAGAAAACAGGCTTATGGAAAGAGTTTAGTACTTCAGGGATTGTACGTGAAGAAGGTGTTTATAAAAATGGAAAAAGAGATGGAATTTTTAAAGAGTATAAATACAATGGAGAATTAAAAGATTTAAAAAAGTATGACATGGACGAACTTCAGGTTGATGCTGAAGAATTAAAGTTTGTTGAGTTATATAAAATATATTATCCAACAGGAGAACTACATTATACTGTGGCAAAAGATGATTATAATCGTAGACAAGGAGCAACACAAGAATTTGATAAACAAGGTAATATAATACAAACAGAAATTTATAAAAACGATACTCTTTTTGCAAAGGGATTTATGGATTCAGAAGGTTTGAAACAAGGTAAATGGGAATATTTTTTTAAAGGAGAAAAAATAATAGGAGAGGGAAAATACAATAACGATTTAAAAACTGGAACTTGGAATTATTTATACCCTAGTTTAAAAATGGAGCAAAAAGGAAAATTTAGTAAAGGAGAAAGAACGGGTAAATGGATTTGGTATTATGAATCTGGGGCTATTCACAGAGAAGAATTTTATATAAAAGGAAAAGAAAATGGGGAATTTACTGAATATGATGAAGAAGGAAATATTTTAACAAAAGGAGAGTATGTAAATGGATTAAGAGAAGGGGATTGGTTCTATCAAGTAGGAGATCATACTGAAAAAGGAAAGTATATTGAAGGAGAAAAAGATGGAGATTGGACATACTATTATGATAATGAACAACTATATTTTAAAGGATCATATAAAAATGGAAAAGAAGTAAAAAAACATATTTATTATCATAAAAATGGAAATAAAAAATGGGTAGGTGATTATAAACTAGGTAAAAAAACAGGGAATTGGATTAGGTATGATGAGCTTGGAAATGAGCTTATAAAGTATTCTTTTAGAAACGGAATAATGATAAAAATAGACGGAGTTAAAATAAAACCGACTTTTAATACAGATTTAGAATTTTAACATGAAAATAAAAACTAAAATAGTTATAATAATTCCTCTAATTGTACTAGCAGGCCTACTAATTACTCAGTTTTTAATTGTAAAAAATTCTTTAAAAATTGAAGAGGAGAATAAAAAAATTATTGCTGAAACTATTAAACTTGAGCAATCAAATTTTAACAGTGAAGTTACATTGGCATTAACCAAAGTAAGGGATAAACTTATTTCCTTAAATAAAGAGAACTCTAATATATACTTAGATCCAGTAAAACAAATTCAGGATAATTATTTTGTAGTTAGTTTTTATGACACGATTCCCAAAACTCTTTTAGGAAACTTAATTAAAGAAGAATTTCAAAGTTTTTATATTGATCAGAATTATAAAATAGGTGTTTATGATTGTTTTACCGACTCTATAATCTTTGATAAGTTTACTAATTTAGAAACAAAATTTTCTTTAAAATGGGACCATGATGGATATTACTTTGGTGTTTTTTTTACAGATTTTAAGAAAGTAGAACCACAAAAGAATAGTTCATTACCTTATATGCTGATTTTAGCCTCTTTAGTAATAATTGTTGCAATATTATTTACTTTTTATTTAGCTAACGGGATTTTAAAACAAAAGAGAATATCTAAAATCACTTATGATTTTATTAATAATATGACTCATGAACTCAAGACTCCTATTTCTACAATTTCTTTATCAACTGATGTTTTAATAAAAAGTCAGGAAAATAATAAAGATGAACGACTTAAACGCTATTTAGGAATAATTAAAACAGAAAATAAACGTTTAGAAAACCAGGTTGAGAGAGTACTAGAAATAGCTAAATTAGATAAAAACAAGATAAACCTTAACTTTGAAACATTAGATATCCATGAAATTATAACCACTTGTACCGACACATTTAGTGTTCCAATTCAAGAGAGAGATGGTAATATATCTACAAATCTTAAAGCAAAAAATTCTCTTGTAAATGGAGATATTATTCATGTTACTAATATTATTTATAACCTATTTGATAACGCAAATAAATACACACCAAACAAACCTACTATAACAATTAGCTCTTATAACTCAGGAGATAACATTAATATAGAAGTAAGTGATAATGGAATAGGAGTAAAAAAAGAGGATTATAGAGATATATTTAATAAATTTTATCGCGTTTCTACTGGAGACGTTCATAACGTAAAAGGATTTGGGTTAGGATTATATTATGTAAACCAAATGATGCTAAAACATGAAGGAAGTATAGAAATAAAAAGTATATTTAATAAAGGGAGTGTGTTTACACTTACTTTCCCATCAATAAAGTAACCAAGAATATGGAAAAAAGTAAAATATTATTAGTTGAAGACGACTTTAATTTAGGAATTGTTATTCAGGATTTTTTATCGCTTGAAGGTTATTCTGTTCACTTATGTAGAGACGGAAAAGAAGGACTACAAAAATTTAATAAAAACGATTATGATGTTTGTTTATTAGATGTTATGTTGCCTGAAAAAGACGGATATGAAATAGCTGAAGATATTAGAAAAGTAAATAAAGAAATACCAATTATTTTTCTTACTGCAAAAGCAAACCCAGAGGATAAAGTAAAAGGATTTAAATCAGGAGGAGATGATTATATAACAAAACCATTTAATAGAGAAGAATTTTTACTTAGAATTAAAGCAATTATAAGAAGAGCTAATAATGATTTTGACGAAGATGAAAATGAAGGATTAATAGTGTTAAATTCATATGAATTAGATTTTAGAAATCTAAAGCTTAAACACCCTGAAGAAGAAAGAAAACTAACAAAAAGAGAAACAGCAATACTTAAATTATTGTGTGAAAACAGAAACAAAGTAATTGAAAGAAGCCTTGTACTAAATTTAATATGGGGAGATGATAATTACTTTAATGGAAGAAGTTTAGATGTGTTTATTACTAAACTGAGAAAATATTTATCTCATGATGAAACTATTTCTATCAATAATATTCACGGAGTAGGATTTAAGTTAGAATTAAATGAAAAATAAAATATATTTGTAAAAAAATTTAAAAGAATTATGTCAATATCAGATGCATTTTTAGGAGGAGAACAAAAAAGAAATGAGTCTCACTTAGAAAATTTAGTAGAAATTGCACTTTCAGATGGAGTAATTGTAGAGGAAGAAAGAGCTCTATTAGAAAAATTTGCGAAAAGATTAAGTATCTCAAATAATGATTTAGATGAGATTATTAATAATATAGGAAAACACCCTATAAATCCACCTGTGGATAAAGAAGATCGTTATAAAAGATTTTTTAGACTAATACAAATGATGTTAGTGGATGGAATTTTAGGTGAAAAGCAAGATAAGTTAATTCATAAATTTGCCATAGGTTTAGGTTATTCTGAAGAAAGAACCGAAGAAATTTATGACCAAACTATTCAGTTTGTAAAAGATAAAGTAGATTTTGAAGAGGCTTTTGAAAAACTAATTCACTAAAATAGAATTATCAATTTATTTAAAAAGGGAAACTAATAATCTTAGTTTCCCTTTTTTTATCTTATTAAAGTAACGTGACCCGATTTAGTGTGAGTTTTACCACTATCATCTACAGTAAAAATTTGATAAACATAAGAATCCTGAGGGCAATTCTCCCCATTATGTTTCCCATTCCATCCATCAAGAGGGTCTGTGGTTTCAAAAATCAATTCTCCCCACCTATTAAATATTTTTAGGTTGTAATTATTTAATTGATAACCAATCGCTCTAAACGTACTGTTCAAATTATCATTTCCATCTGGTGTAAATGCATTAGGAACATAAAGATTAAATTCGTCTTTAACTGTGATAATTTTAGAAATACTATCTACACACCCAAAAGAAGAATACGCATATTGAGTAGCTGTATAACTTCCAGGTATTGTTGGATACATGTGTAAAGGATTGATAGCCGTTCCGTTTGTTCCATCACCAAAAGTCCAAAAATAATTAATAGCACCTGTTGCTTGATTATCAAAATAAATTTCAGGCCTAAACACTGAAACAGTAGATGGAATTGTAATAAAACCGGCCACCGGATTAGGATAAATAATTAACGGAGCAGCTAAAGAATCATAGAAAATACAACCATCACTTGTGGTTATTTTCAGCTTTATATAATAACTTCCTGCCGAGTCCATTATGTGAGAAGGATTTTGAATAAACGAATTATATCCATCCCCAAAAGTCCATTCCCATCCTACAATATTTGTAGGAGAAAGAATAGTTGAACTGTCATAAAACTGAACCAATTCATTTTCACAATACGCATAATACTCAGGACCAAAATTGAAGATAGGGACCTGAAAATGTGACATCATTAAAGTTGTATCATTACTACACCCAAATAATGATGTCACAGTAAGTTTAACAGGATAAGTTTGAATATTACCTTGATAAACATGACTAGGGTTTTGTAATAAAGAGGTTGTTCCATCACCAAATTCCCAATACCAACTTATAATCGAGTCAGGAGCCTGAATAGTAGAAGCATCACTAAAGAAAACAGTATCGCCTACACACACAGCTTTATATGTAAAGAAAGGAGTTGATTCAGGATTAATAACAATTAATTTTGATGTATTATTGGTACAACCAGAATCACTAGTTACTTGTAAAGTCACTAAATATGATCCAGAATTAGCAAAAGTATTTACAGGGTTCTGAAGAGTATCAGTATTTCCATCACCAAAGTTCCAGTTCCAATTAGTAATTGTTCCAACACCAATATAAGAGGAATCAGTAAACGGTGTTGGGTTTCCTAAACAAATATTTTTTACATAATTGAAATTAGCCACAGGAACGTCATTTACGACAACATTAATTGAATCTGAATCTGTACAGCCTAAACTAGAAACAACAGCTAATTTAGCCCTAAAAACACCTACAGACCCATAAAGATGGGTTGGATTATTTTGGGCTGAACCAGTACCGTCTCCAAAAGTCCAAGTTGTGCTTACAATTCCTCCGGCATTTGCTGTAGAATTATTTACAAACTGAACGTTAGTTCCAAAACAAATTGGTGTTGAAACCGCAAAACTTGCATCAACTCCACTTAATACTGTAATAAATTTTGTTACTTGACTCGTACAGTTATTTCCGGGGTTACTAATTATTAAAGAAGCAGCATATTGTCCTGCAGTTAAATAATTGTGACTTGCAACAGATCCAGAAATACTATCGATAGGAGAAAAATCTCCAAAAATCCATTTCCAATTAGAAGGTGTTCCTACAGAGTTATCGGTAAATGTTGTAGGGTTTCCTAAACAAACGGTATCGTGAAGAAAATCGGCTACAGGAACTGCGTTTACAATTACTTGTTTAGTGACACTACTATCACAACCACCATTATTTGTTACGGTTAAAGTTACGTTATAAGTTCCTGGAGCAGAAAAAGTATAACTTGGATTCATTCCAAATGAATTGTTTCCATCTCCATAATCCCAAAAGTATTGAGTTATGGGCTGGCTGTTTGTTGTTAGGTTTGTAAATGTTGTAAAGTTTCCAAAACAAATGCTATCAGCAGTAAAATCAGGTACCGGAATAGTATTTACAAAGACCACTCTCGTTAAAGTGT
This sequence comes from uncultured Flavobacteriales bacterium, assembly GCA_938009745.1. Lineage (GTDB taxonomy): Bacteria > Bacteroidota > Bacteroidia > Flavobacteriales_D > CAJJDF01 > CAJJDF01. The sequence goes on along the minus strand of CALLII010000002.1, from coordinate 12,601 downwards.
CAGAACATCCGGCTACATTTGTAACTATTAACTCTACAATATAATTACTTGATGCTGTATAAGTGTGAGTAGGGTTTTGCATGGCAGATATTGTTCCATCACCAAAACTCCAACTCCAATTAGCAGGAGCTCCAAGACTTGAGTCTGTGAAAGTAATAGGACGATTAACACAAGCCAAACTATAACCAAATTGAGCGTTTACAATTGAAAGAACATTAGCAGATTTAGTAACTGTATCAGAACAACCCAGTTGTGATGTTACGATTAAAGTCGTCATAAAACTTGAGTCTAAACCATATGTATGAATAGGGTTTTGAATGGTATCGGTATTACCATCACCAAAACTCCATGACCAAGATAAATTATTACCTGTTGAGTTATCTATAAACATTGAAGGGTTTGTAAAACAAACGGGAGCAACATTAAAATCTGCTACAGGATTTGGCAGAACAACAACATCAATAAAACTACTATCTAAACACCCAAATTGATTATTACCAACTAAACTAACTCTATAATTTCCAGGGTTTGCATAAGAATAGGTAGGATTTATTTGGTTAGAATTATTACCATCACCAAAACTCCACGAATATAAATTAGCGTTTGTAGTTGAGTTTAAAAACTGAAATGAGTCATTAAAACAAACAGTATCCTGAACAGCACTAAAATTAACAACAGCAGTAGGATTAACAACAACTGTTTGGCTCATACTATCCCTACAACCTGCGTTATTTACTACTAATAACTTTACTAAATACGTTCCAGATGAAACATATGTTTTAGAAAAGACACCTGCAGCAACAGTATCTAATGGACTTCCATCTCCATAATCCCAAATAGAATAAAGAGGTAAGCCTCGGGTTAGATTTGTAAAATTAGTAACCTGACCAAAACAAGCAGTATCATGTGTAAAAGAAGCAATAGGCATTGGATTTACAACAACAATACCAGAATATGTACTATCACACCCATTTATATTTTCTACTGTAAGCGAAACAGTGTAAACTCCTGGACTTGCATATTGATAAGTTGGGTTTGCAGCACTAGAGCCATTTCCATCTCCAAAATCCCAGAAATAACTTAATATAGGATAAGAAACTATGGTTAAGTTTGTAAACACAGTTCTAGCTCCATGACAAACAGAATCTGCAACAAAAAATGTTTGTGGAACTGTGCTAATTACAATTGTTCTATACAATGTATCAGTACAACCTGATGAATTTTCTACAGCTAACATTATGGTGTAGTTTCCACCTAAGGCAAAAATGTGTTGAGGGTTTTTAACCGAATCTAATCCTCCGTCTCCAAAATCCCAATACCATTTAATAGGATTTCCAGAAGTAGTATCAAAGAACGAAGTAACTTTTTTAGCACAAGCTGCAGAAGTAAAGAAACCAGCTACTGGTTGAGTATGGACAACAGTAATGTTAGTTCCTGTAGAGATACAACCAAAAGTGTTTTCAACCGCTAAAGTTACTCTGTATAGCGTATCATTTCCATATAAATGAACAGGGTTTTGAATAGACGAACTATCTCCATCTCCAAATTGCCACTTCCATGAAATAGGGTTATATAAAGTTGAATCAACAAATGAAGTATTGAATGTTAAGCAAGCCGAATCAGAATAAAATTGAACTACAGGATTATTGTTTACAACAATGGTATCATAACTAGTATCTAAACAGTTCCAAATAGAAATAGCAACCATGGAAACAATATATGTCCCAGCTGTATCGTAAGAATGAATAGGAGTAGAAAAGTAACTAGAATCCCCATCACCAAAATACCACCTGTATGAGCTTGCACCAATTGAAGTATTTGTAAATGAAATCACTTCTTTCTCACAGACCACAGAGTCCGAAACTATAAAACTTGAACTAGGAAGAGGACGAACCGTTACAAATTGTGTTAAGCTATCTATACAACCAAAACTAGTGGTAATTGTTAATTGAACAGGATAAACAGAATCTATTAAATTAGATGTGTTTATAAAAATTTGACTCCCTGCTGAATAAGCAGTATCGTTAACTCCATTATTAAATTTCCATAAATAACTATCTCCAATCGTTATTGGGCTTGCGTTTGTAAAAGACACTAATAAATCAGAGCATCCAGAGAGAGGCGTGTAAGTATAACTTGGCTGAGGAGCAGGATAAACAACAACAGAATCTATAAAAGTACTATCACACCCATTAGAGTTTGTTACCGTGAGTGAAACCGCAAAAGTACCGGCTGTTAAATATTGATGAATAGGGTTTTGAACAGATGAAATTCTACCATCACCAAAGCTCCATTGATGCGAAACCAAAGGATAAATATCGTTGGTAGAATCTATAAAAGTAGTTGGATACCCAATACAAACAGAATCAGCAAAGAAAGAGGTTTTAGGTATCGTACTAATTAAAACAGGAATTGTAATACTATCAACACAACCAGAGCTATTTTCGACAATTAAAGTAACATTATAAGTTCCTCCAATGGTATAAATATGAGTAGGGTTTTGAACAGAATCGATTACTCCATCACCAAAATCCCAACTCCATTTATTAGGATTACCCGAAGATGAATCGATAAAAGAAGTAACTCTTTTTGGGCATGCTGGCGAATTAGAAAAATTAGCCACAGGCTGAGTATAAACTATAGCATGTTTACTAACAGAATCGAAACAACCAAAAGTATTTGAAACCAAAAGCTTAACCAAGTAATTACTATCATTACCGTAAGTATGAATAGGATTTTGTTGATTAGAAGTGTCTCCATCCCCAAAATCCCAAAGCCAAGTTGCAGGATTAACAAGTGTTGAATCGAAAAACGTAGTAGAAGAACCAAAACAAACAGAATCGAAAACAAAATCTACAATTGGATTTGGGTTTACAACAACTAATTGCTCGCTAGTATCAATACAGTTCCAAAAAGAAGTAGTAATAAGCTGAACCCTATAGTTTCTTGCAACAGAATAACCATGATTAGGAGTATTTAAAAAACTAGAATCACCATCTCCAAAATACCACTTAAATGAATTTCCTCCAACTGAAGTATTAATAAAAGAGACCATTTCATTTTCACAAACTATTGTGTCAGAAAGGGTAAATTGCGACCTAGGTAAAGGGCGAACTGTAACATTTTGATCAACACTATCTTTACATCCATTAGCTGTTGTAACTACCATTTTTATATTATAAACAGTATCATTTATATTAGATGTATTTGTAAAAATTTGATTTCCTGCAGAATAAGAAGTGTCTGAATAGCCATTTTCAATCGTCCACAAATAAGAATCTCCAGATGATATAGGTGAAGTGTTTGTAATACCAACCGATAAATCAGAACAACCAGAAAATGGAGTATAAACAAAAGAAGCATCTGGACCGGCAAAAACATCTATTACAGTAGTGTCTAGAGCGATACAGCCTAAACTATCAACTGCTAATGTAACTTGATTTAATCCAGGAGTAGCAAAAACAGAGGTAGGCGTGTAACTTACAGAAGCAAAAGGAAAACCTCCGTTAAAAGACCAATTATAATTAGCACCATTTGGAGCACCATTTGTAAAGTTAACCGTTAAGTCCTCACAACCATTAAGTCTATTTACAACTATATCGGCCACAGGATAGTTATTAACTGTAATTACAGAAAAAACAGAATCTACACCACAAAATCCACTAACGATTAACCAGGTTGTATCCGAACCATAAGTATTAAATAATCTACTAGGAGGATTTTCTAAAGTTGAAGTGTCGCCATTGCTATATCTCCAAAAGAAATTTAAACTATCACCTGTAGAAGTATTATTAAAAACAACACTATCTCCAACACAAACATTCGAGCTAACTGGATTTATTCCAGCAACTACATCTGGGTGAATAGTGACATTATAAGTAGTATCAAATACGCCACATATATTAGTAATATTAAATCGAACTGTTTGGGTAGAAAGAGCCGTGCCTGTGTTTACAAAATTACTTGCAAGCAATGTGTCGGTATTGCTATAAAAAGCATTATTCTTAAACCAAGTAGATGTAGATCCAGATCCAGAAGGGATAGAGTTTCCAGAAACAGATAGTGGTGAACAACCCTCTAAAGGAGAAACAGTTGTTATAGCATAAGGAAGAGAATCAACAGTTATTAGTTTTGTTATTGAATCAACTCCGCAATAACCAGTAAGAACAAGCTTTACGCTATCAAGTCCCTTTCTAATATATGTTTTTGTATGTGGACCACTTGTAGCAGTAGAACTTCCATCACCAAAAAACCAGGAGTATAAAAGAGAATCCCCAGTTGACAAACTGCTATGAGTTAATGAATTACCAACACATATTGGTGATGCAGTTGTATTTAATATTGCTTGTACAGAAGGATGAACTACTACTGTAATTGTGGTGTCGTAACTACCGCATCTATTTTCTATGAAATATCTTATCGTATGGTTTTGTATAGATGTTGATGTATTTGTAAAAAGCTGAGAAGGCAATGTGTCTCCAAAACTAACTTCAGTCCCATCTACAAACCACCTACTTAATGTTCCAAAACCAAAATCAATTGCACTAGCGTTAACAATCATTGGTGAACAACCATCATCTGAACTAAGAGTTACTAGAGCATAAGGAAGAGAGTCGATAGAAAAAGATTGTGTTATTGAATCGGTTCCACATCCGTTACTAGCCTTTAATTTTACAGAGTAATTACCTTGTAAATAAGTCTGAGTAGGAGGCGGAACACCACTGTAAACATTCCCATTACCCATATCCCAAACATAATTTGTAACTGGCGAAATATATAAAGAGGTATTAGTGAAATTTATAGGTTGAGGAGAACATCCTCTACCTATTAAATCAAAAGTAAAATCAATTTCAGGAGAACTTGAAACAAAAATTGAAGAAAACACATTGGTTGCAAAACTACAATCATTTGATGCAGTTAAAGTTATTGAGTATACACCAGTACTATCGTAAGTATGAGAAGGAGCTACAGGAGAATTTGTTATTACCGGAGGAGTTCCATCACCAAAATCCCACATGTATGATGTGGCATTAACTGAAGCGTTAGTTGGCTGAACAAAATGAGGAGTACACCCAGATATTTGAGCAATTGGAATTGTAAAAGAGGCAGAAATAAATTTATCAAAAATTACAATAAGTGTATCGGTATATAAACATCCGTTTGGTGCGATAGCAGAACATATTACAGAAAATGTTCCATATGTAGTGTAAAGGTGAGTTAGCGTATCTGGAGAAGAGCCATAAGTTTGAGTTACTGTTGGTGAACCATCACCAAAGTCCCAAGTGTAAGTTATTAATGAGTCAGATTGGTTTACAAATGTCACTAATTCCTGAGTTACTGTATCAAATGGAGCTAAACAATTTATTAAATCTCCTGTTCCGTCATCTCCAAAAATAGTTATATCTGGAGTGTTTAAAAGTGTAATTTGTTGATTAATTGTATCGGAACAAGTAGGAGAGTTATAAGTAATTAATGAAACATTTACCTGCCCACCTCTTCCAAGAACCACACTGGGGTTTTGAGAAGAATCCCCGAATCCCCAAAAATATTTAGTTGTTAATAGAGTATCAGTTGATGTATTTACAAATGGAATTAAGTCATTAGGGCAATAATTTGCTGCAGCATTAAAAGTAAAGTTAGCTGTAGGTTTTTGAACAACAGTTATTACTTGAAAAGCAGTATCTTGACACAAACCTATTGTATCAAAAGCAACCATCATATAAGTATAAACTCCAAGAGAAATAATTGAATTTGCAGGTGGAGTAACTATACCTGTAGTTGAAGCATATAGCGTTCCGTTAAGATACCATTGATATCCTGAAGTAGCAGAATTAATTCCAGTTGAAGTATTGGTGAAATTTACTTGGTGAGGACCAACTCCACAAAATTCTGTGACAGCTGTTGATGATACAGCTGTTATATTTGCACAATTAGTTTGAGCGCTAGTGAACAGTGTAAAAAAAAAGAAAAAAGAAAATAAGGCGAAAAACTTCTTACTCATGCCGGTTGTACGGTAATTTGGCTGCGAAGTTGCTATTTATTTGTTTAAAATTTAATGGTTTAGTTACTAATTAACCTTAAAATGCCGTTTTCTTCTATTAGAGTGAATAAACATTATGAACCAAATAGATAAAATTAGAATGTCACCTTTTTCTTTAAAACTTCTCCGTTTCTATTAACAGAAACTTCGACAATGGATTCAGGCTCAAATTTACCTAAGCACTCCATATAATCGGCCATATCCTTAACTTCAAAATCACCCATCTTTATAACAATATCACCTTTTTCAATTCCAGCATTAAAGGCAGGTCTATTTTCTTTCACTCCCTCAATTCGCATTCCTGTTCCATCAAATAAATAATCTGGCATTACACCTAAAGTAACTTTAAATGACATTTTTTTATTGGACTTATCTTTAGTCTTTCTGAACGGAATAGAATCATACCCATTTAAGTTTATCACGATTGATTCAATGTAATCAGCAACCATTTCAATTCCTTCAAAATTGATAAACTCGGTATCATCAGTTGGTTTGTGATAATCTTTGTGCTGCCCAGTAAAAAAGTGGAGTACAGGAACATCTTGTAAATAGAATGAAGTGTGGTCTGACGGCCCCATTCCAGAAGAGTCAAACTTAGATTGGAAACCAAAAATATTACAAGAGTCCAAAGCTGGTTTAAAAAGAGGAGAAGTTCCAATACCAAATATCGCTAATCTTCTATTGGAGTCTAATCTTCCAACCATATCCATATTTACCATGTAGGCCATTTCAGAAGCTGGAATTGGAGAATTTTTTACGAAATAGTTCGAACCCCAAAGCCCTTTTTCTTCTCCAGTAAAAGCAATAAACAAGACATTAGTTTTTAGCTTTTGTCCTTTAAATTTTTTTGCTAAACCAAGCATAGCAGCAACCCCACTAGCATTATCATCAGCTCCGTTATGAATTTGTCCTGCGCTATCAGAAAGCGAGTGTTCCTCTCCATATCCTAAATGATCGTAATGAGCTCCAATAACAACTGTTTTCTCACTTCCATTATCAATAAACCCCACTACATTTCTTCCTTCAATTGTATTGCCGATATTAAGCGTATCATGAGGATGTGCTTTCATTTTTCTAGTAAAAACTTGAAAATAAGTGTTATCATCTCCCTTTGGAGCAAGTCCATTTTCTTTCATTCTTTCAGCAATGTAATTTGCAGCTTTTAATTCTCCGGGAGTTCCAACCTCTCTTCCCTCAAGAGAATCGTCAGCTAGAAAAGTTACATCAGCTGTGTAATCTACAATTAAAGAAATAGGTTCTTTAACTAATTCTGGAGTATTACAGGCAGCTAATAGAATTAGCGCAGAAACAAATAGAATGTTTTTCATATCGAAAAGAGGTTAAAAATATTTACTGCAAAGATAATACAACCAAGAGAAGTGATTTTATGATATTCGATATATTTTGATTCAATCAGAAAAGTTACATTTGTCTTAAACCTAATCAAAAAACATGAAAAAACTAATCGGATTATTATTTGCATCAGCTTTAATTAGCTGCGGAGGGAATAATGAAGAAGGTGATTCTTATTCTGGAGCAAGTGAAAAATGGGAAGAAACACCTACCGAAACTCATTTAGCAAACATCAGACAATTAACTTTTGGTGGAGATAACGCAGAAGCATATTGGAGTTTTGACAATAAAAGTCTTGTTTTTCAGACTAAATACGATAAATGGGGAGCCGAGTGCGACCAAATTTATACTATGCCAATTGATCAAGATTTAAGTGACGGAACAATCCCACAAAGAATTAGTAACGGATTAGGAAGAACAACTTGTAGTTATTTTATGCCTGGGGATTCTACTATTATTTATGCTTCAACTCATTTAGGCGATTCAGCCTGCCCAGTGGAACCACCAAGAGGAGATAAATACGTGTGGCCAATTTACAATACGTTCGATATTTTTGTTGCCGATTTAAAAGGAAATCAATTGAAGCAATTGACTTTCCGTGAAGGATATGATGCAGAAGCAACCGTATCGCCAAAAGGAGATTTAATAGTATTTACTTCTGATAGATCAGGAGATTTAGAATTGTACACAATGAATATTGATGGAAGTGACATCAAGCAAGTAACCACCGAATTAGGTTATGATGGAGGAGCATTTTTCTCTCCAGACGGAACTAAATTAATTTTTAGAGCATCACGTCCAAGAACTGAATTAGAAAAAAAAGAATACAAAGACTTGTTGGCAAAAGGATTAGTTCAGCCAACAGCAATGGAACTATTTGTGTGTAATGTGGACGGAAGCGACATGAAGCAAATCACGAATTTGGGAGGAGCAAACTGGGCACCATTTTTCCACCCATCTGGTGAGAAAGTGATTTTTAGCTCAAACCATAAAACAGCTTCTTTCCCGTTTAATTTATTTATGATAAACTTGGATGGTTCAGGATTGGAACAAATCACTTACGACAAAGCGTTTGATTCTTTTCCAATGTTTTCTCCTGACGGAAAGAGAATTGTTTTCTCATCTAACAGAGATAATGGAGGAACTAGAGAAACAAACATGTTTGTAGCTGACTGGGTTGAATAGTAGCATAAGTGAAATAAAAACGAAAGTTTACGACAGTTGTAATTTCGTTATCTCAAAGTTTGAAATAGAACAAGAAAGTAAAGAATATAACGCTTGTAAATTTGTTTTGAATGGATTAAATATAATTGGGAGAGACTCTAAAATCACACCAAAAAAAGCTGGGCAATTTGTTACTTTTTGGAAAAGAAAAGGCAAAGGGCCAATTGAACCCTTTTTTGAAACAGATGAATTTGATTTTTTTATAGTTAATGTACAATCAGATAATAAGCTCGGGCAATTTGTATTTTCTAAATCTATTTTAATTAAAAAAGGAATTGTTTCAACTAAGGAACGCGAAGGTAAAAGAGCGTTTAGAGTATATTCTAAATGGGACTCACCAACAAGCAAACAAGCCGAAAGAACTCAGAAATGGCAACTGAATTACTTTTATGAAATTAATGATTCAATGAACATTAAAGAAGTGAAAAAACTTTATGACACAGAGTAATTAACACCCAATAGTTCAATAGTAAAAAGAGGTTTTTTAACAAAACCTCTTTTTTTATTTCCAAAATATAGTACATTTGTGCGCAAGCTAGACCACCAAAAAACAGTTTATTGCTTGTATTAAAATGAAAAACAGTAAGTTAAGCCCATATAAGGTAAAAAAAATTATCAAGTATTTTTGTGCAGATGTAGATGCCACAAAAGCTAGCTTATTGCTTGGATTCAACCGTAAGACTATCAATAGATACTATTCTATTTTCAGAAAATGTATTTACACCCACCAAAGAGAAAAACTAGAAGAAACAGCAAGTAGCTATTCATTATCAATTGATTACGTGAATTCTTTGTATAGTTTTATTACATCTGGTAAGATGCAAGGGGAGGAAGATAAATTGATAGTTGTAGTAGAGAACGGAGACAACCTTCATATTTACCAACCTTATAATTTTGCAGAGCATTTTTCTGAATCAGTAAAAAAGGGAGTTTCAAGTATTGAAGATTCGGTTCCCGATGTACTAAAGAACTATTACAAAGGAATAAAAGAGCACAAGTACATTAAGTACATCTCTTTTAGTAATGAAGAAGGAAGCAGAACCAACAGGTTTTTGACTTACGTAAAAAACAGATTAAGCAAATTTAATGGAGTTTCTAAATACTATACTTATCACTTGAAAGAGTGTGAATGGAGGTGGCAGAAAACTCAAGACGAAATGGAAGATGAGTTGTGGAAACTATTCAAAAACCATGACGGAAATACCCTATTGTTTAAACTTGAAAAAGAGCCAACAGTAGCCAACTAATATTGAGAAAGAAAAAAGAAAAAATGAATAAAGCACAACAATCACTAATCGATTCAATCGGAGGAACACCAATGGTGAAACTTCAGGAGTTGAGTGATATATACAACACCAATGTGTATGCTAAGTTGGAAAGCTCTAATCCTGGCTTGTCGGTAAAAGACAGAACGGTATTGAACATGATTGAGCATGCCGAAAAAGAAGGAAAACTTGAAAAAGGAGTTTCTACTTTGGTAGAAGCAACTTCTGGAAACACAGGGTTTAGTTTAGCTATGATTTGCGCTATAAAAGGCTACAAATGTGTGGTGTGCGTAAAAGACAAAGCATCTACCGAAAAGATAAATGCAATTAAGGCTTTAGGTGCAAAAGTAGTATTATGCCCAAGTGGAGTAAAAGCAGACAATCCAAGATCATATTACCGAACTGCAGAAACATTGAGCAAGTTAATTCCTGATGCGTATTACATCAACCAGAATTACAACCTCAACAATTTAGGAGCACATTACGCAACTACAGGCCCAGAAATTTGGGAACAAACTGAAGGGAAAATTACTCACTTTATTTCATCTGCAAGTACAGGAGGAACTATTTCAGGTATCTCTAAATTCTTGAAAGAAAAAAATGAAGACATTGATGTAACTGCTGTAGATAGTGAAGGATCTGTACTGAAACATTTTCATGAAACAGGAGAATACGATACGAGTTTAAAAAGAAAAACCATGCTCGAAGGAGTGGGGAAAGACATAATTCCACCCAATGTATTGATGGATAACATTGATAGATTTATTCAAATTAGCGATAAGGAAAGTGTAAAAAATATTTTGCATTTAGCTAAAAAAGAAGGGATTATGGCAGGAGGTTCTTGTGGAGCAACCATTGAAGGATTGAAAGAAATTGCCCCAGGACTGAACAAAAATCATACGGTAGTATTACTGTTTTCGGATCACGGAAGCAAGTACTTATCTAAGTTTTATGATTTTGATTGGCAAAAAGAAAACGGATACTCAAACGAGAAAGAAGACGAATTAACTACAGTGATAAACGAATTTTATTTTAACAACAATAACAAGTAAGAAAGATGACAGATTTATTTGACAAAATCGCAAAAGGGGGGGAATTAGGAAGATACCGAGCAAAAACGGAAGGATATTTTATGTTCCCAAAACTGGAAGGAGAATTGGCTCCACGAATGAACTTCAATGGAAAAGAAGTGTTGAATTGGAGTTTGAATAACTACCTAGGATTAGGAAACCACCCAGAGATAAGAAAGGCAGATGCACAAGCAACTGCGGACTGGGGATTGGCTTACCCAATGGGAAGTAGAATGATGAGTGGAAACACAAAATACCACGAACAACTTGAAAATGAACTGGCTGAATTTGTACAAAAAGACGCAGGATTAGTTGTAAACTTTGGTTACCAAGCAATCGCTTCATGTGTAGATGCTTTGGTAGACAGACATGATGTAATTGTGTACGATCAAGAATCGCACGCCTGTATTATTGATGGGGTGAGAATGCACCAAGGAAAAAGATACATGTTTAAGCACAATGACATGGAAAGTTTGGAGAAGAACTTGAAGAGAGCCGAGAAATTAGCTAAAGAGACCGGAGGAGGAATTTTAGTGATTTCTGAAGGTGTATTTGGAATGAGAGGAGATCAAGGGAAACTGAAGGAGATAATGGCTTTTAAAGAGCAATATAAATTCAGAATATTGGTTGATGATGCGCACGGATTTGGAGTACTAGGAGAAACAGGATACGGAACAGGAGAAGAGCAAGGGGTTCAAGACGATATTGATGTGTATTTTGCAACTTTTGCAAAGTCTATGGCAGGAATCGGAGGATTTATTGCAGGAAACAGAGACATTATCGATTTCTTGAAATACAACCTACGTTCTCAGGTGTATGCTAAATCTTTACCAATGCCATTTGTAATTGGAGCATTAAAAAGATTGGACATGATGAGAGGCGACATGTCTTTCAAAAACAAATTGTGGGAGAATGTAAACTTGCTACAAAACGGATTAAAAGACAGAGGATTTGAGATTGGAACTACCAACTCATGCGTAACTCCTGTTTACATGAAAGGTTCTTTAGAGGAAGCAACCCACCTAGCATTTGACTTGAGAGAAAACCATAGAATATTTTGCTCGATAGTGGTGTATCCCGTAATACCAAAAGGAATGATTATTTTCAGGTTAATCCCTACAGCTTCTCACAGTGAGGCAGACGTAGTAGAAACTTTAGATGCTTTTGAAGTAGTAGCTAAAAAATTAGCCAACAAAGAATACGACCTACCAGAGATGGCTACGTTTGTATTGCAAGACAATCATATCTAAACCAAGGTTTAATTTAATTTTAAAACGCTCTCCGAAAGGAGGGCGTTTTTTGTTTATAAACTATTCAGCCCCTCCCAAAAAACTCAATGTAAGCTCATACACTGGCTTTTGAATCATTTTGGATTTAAGCCAAGCGTAATAACTTATAAAAAACAAATCCTCTTCTTCCGAGGGTTTCCAATTGAAAGATAATTCTACTTGAGATTCGAACTCTTTAGTTTTTACAAACTCAGGGTTTTTATGGTAGGCTTCAATCAGTTTCAAGAAAGGAAAAGCAAGCGAGTTGGCTCCTTTAAAATAAACGGTTCGCTTTCTTAGTAGGCTGGAAATAAGCGAATCCACATACTCAGTATCGCCCAGTTCAATGGCGATTAGTATTTCTATAAACTTCTTATTAAT
>CALLII010000001.1 GCA_938009745.1 uncultured Flavobacteriales bacterium | reverse complement strand
TATTCACTCAGAGCTTTGTCCAAGGATTTTCCGAAATAAGTATATGGTAAAGGTTTCATTTCCCCAGTCACATCGTCTCTTGTAAAAGGTAGCCCATCATTTAAAAGCGCGATTTCTCCTGTTCTAGTTATAATAATATTTCTTGGATAGCTTTTATTTTGAAGCTCATCTTTTAAAAATTCACTTGCATTCACTAAGTGTCTAAAATCGAACTCCTTATTTTTTAGAAACGCCTGCACTTTTTCGATATCATCAAATGTTATACTTAAAAATTCTACTTTGTCTTTGTACGCTTCCGCAAGTTTATTTAGCTCAGGCATTTCTTCAATACAAGGAACACAAGAAGTAAACCATAGATTTATAAAAATAACTTTACCAGTAAGAGAGCTTGACGATAACTTAGATCCATCTAGTTCCTCTAATTCGAAACCGGGGAACTCGCTTCCAAGTTTAAGTATGTTTTCCGATTGTTGTGCATTTAATGAAAGCGAAAGCAATAATGTTAATCCAATGATAGTTTTCATAATCTTTTGTTTTAAGTTGTAGATAACGGTTGTGCTCGTATGTTAATTCATCCTTTATTTGAACTTTTAGTCGTTTTTAGGAATGGAGTCATGGATTTATTCTTCAATATATCCATCTTTCATCATTAGTTGGTAGGCTTTGTCTGAATCTTGATTCGATTTTGGACCTTCTAGATAGTAAGCCAGAGTAGTCTTTTCATCAATTAATTCGATCATTTGACCATCCTCTATTAAGTCTTGCATGGTTAGAATCATGCTTTTATCAAAATTTTCAGGAACCATTCCATTATCAAATTGGTTGGCCATCCAAATTACATACTCAGCAACTGTTTTTTGACCATCAGCATCGAGAAAAATCCTTTGAGGCCATTCACCCATTGTAATTACTCTTGGCGATTTATTGTCAATTACATGAATCTCTTTTTTATTAATCCAATCCCATCGTAATGTCCTTAGAAAATATTTATTTCTATTTGAATAACTTTCTAAATAGACAAAGCTTGGCAGCTCTTTACTCTTCTTTTTAAAAAATCCGAACATATTTTTTGGTGTATAAATGAATCCTCAATCAAATCTTTTTATTATCACTCTATTTAGCAATGAAACAATTTATTGACTACAATTACCGTTTAAAATATCTTGAGTTGTTGGATTATAAGCATTTCGGGTTGCTTCAAATAGCGCAGTACCTAACCCATTCTGTATAAGTGTTTGAACACCGCAGAAATCATTTAAAATTACATTATCAGCGATGTAGCAGAGAGAGCCAATTGTACTTAAAGCAGACAATCCGTTTGTGTTCATTAACATTGGATTTCTCCCAATGATTAGTCTATTTCCCACAGAAAAAAGTGCATTCAATCCATCAATATTTGTTAAGCTATTATGGGAAGTTATTGTGACATCATTTCCGACACTTGTCAGTTTTTCAAATCCGTCCAGATTCGTAAGTAGCCCATTCGAAAAAATATCAAGATCTCCTGAGATTTGAGCAATATTTCCTAAACCACTTATATCGTTTAGCAATTCATTTGATGACAGTAAAAGTTTACCACTTATGGTCTCAATAAAACCTAGTGCATCAATGTTCTCTAGGATCACGTTCGATTGAATCGTTAAATCATTGATTGTTGATGTTTGTATATTACCTATACCATTAATATTCGTTAACTGACCATGATAGGCAATTGTCAAATCTCCGTTCATCGATGTAATATTGGCGAGTCCATTTAAATTGATCAATGCGCCATTGTACTCGACTACAATGCTACCGCCAACATTCGTAAGGTTACTTAGTGCATCAACATTGGTCAGTTCAAAATATTGTTGTCTTATGAGAAGGTCTCCTCCGACTGAGGTTATCTTATTTAAGCCCTCAAGACTGGGTAATATTTCGTTCGTTGATATCTGCAAATTTCCACCAACATTGTTAATGTTACTTAAAGCACTTATATCTAGTAATTCCCCATTAAAATTAACTATCAAATCCCCTTCAATTGTAGTTAAGTTCTCTAATCCATTTAGACTGGTAAGGTTTCTATTGTTATTAACTCCCAAACTGTGAGTAGATGTAATATGCTCAGTAAAACCTAATAGATCTATCAGTTGAGCGTTGCCACTAATCCCTATGCTATACGCAGTCTTTAGATTGTTCATGCCCTCCAAACTGTTTAAGTCTAAATTCCTCCATATCTGCACAGAACCTTCGACGGAGATAAGTCCATCTAAGCCCTCAAGACTTACTATCTTGAAATTATCAAAAATATTAAAATATGATCCTACTGAAATTAAGTTTTCTAAGCCCTTGAAAGTTGTCAAATTAGACATGCCCGTTAAATCTAATGACGCCTCCACATTTCTAAGATCTTTTAATGATTCCAAACTGGTTATTGTTTCTGAACCTTCAAAACCCCCACCTATCAGAAGATATCCGTTCACATCGGTATAGCCCATTTCGCCAAATGAATCAACCTCTTCTTGATTTCTTAATTCAACATTCCCCTCATAAACAATGGAAGGTATTTCTTCTGTTTTGAAATTAATTTGATTCCCATATGAAGTTCCATTGCTATTCGTGGCATAGGCCTTCAAATAATAGGTGGTATTTTCAGTTAAACTTGTCAAAGAACTTGTGAAACCTGCTGATCCTGTACCGTCCATAGTAAAACTATCGTTTAATGTTGGATTTGCGGATGTACTCCAACAGACCCCTCTCGTCGTAACCGTAGCTCCACCATCATTCGTTATATTTCCGCCACTCGTAGCTGTTTTTTCCGTTATATCCGATACCAAACTAGTGCTAAGTGTTGCTAATGTTATTGGTTTTTCCACTTCTATTGGATTTGGGTTGTCTTTTCCACAAGACCAAACAATAAAAACAATGATTACGGATTGAAAGATTTTCTTCATACAAAAATGGATTGGAACTTTTCTTAACATACTAACTAATTACTCATAACTCTATTATAAAATCACAAGAAACCCTTTACCTTGTAAGTTAGTTTTTTTTATTTATCCTTTGTTTAAGAAAGTGTAACGAGCTAAGATAAAAAGCAAGTAAACACTTTGCTTGATGTTATTTAGTCATGATTAAGCGACTTAAATCCAGTTATAAACCCATCCTTTATTTGAACTTTACAATCGTGGTTTAAGTTATTGGTTCATGGTTTTTTCTACGAAATCGACAGCTCCCCCAACACTAATAGTAAATATCCCTCCTTGTCCTGCATTATAAGCT